>CAYXLV010000091.1:5605-7492 GCA_964465995.1 uncultured Coxiellaceae bacterium
ACAGATAAATTATCTCCCTTGCTTATCAAGGGCTGTATAAGCTTCTTCCTCTCCTGTATTTTATCTTCCACATGAGTGATTGCCCGTGCTGAAGAACGCTGGCCTGATCCTTGGGTTGGAAACAATCTTGTATTTGAGCCAACACTGATTGAAGGTAAAGAGGAAGGAAGCTGTTGATGAGAAGCGGGCTTCATGTCGCGAAAACGACTCAGCAATTTACTCAAATGTCCTATTTTTTCTCTTACGCTGTTAGCATACTCCTCAGAGTTTACCTGCTTAAGCTTATGATCCATCTCTACTAGTACTTCTTTGACATTCTCTAATGATTGAGAAAATTCTTTATAAGCCTGCGTAGCATGTGCAAATTGATTCCCCCAACTTGTATCACTTTCAGTGTGATTTACTGATGTATTGCGCGTTGAAAAACAGTCATCATACTTTGTTTGTGCGTCATTCATAAAGTGACGAGCATCATTAGCAATAACGTCAAAAAATTCGCTCATTTGCTGCAATAGCGGTTGCAGTTCTTTTGCCGCTAAGCGATAAATAATCAAGTTACCACCTTCACCAGCAAGGTCAAAAAACTCATTTGCAATGGAATAACTAAAACACAGTCTTTGTATATATCCACATAGCCTTAGAAAGCCATGCATGCTTGTTTCATTACGAAAAGCAGAGTGTATTCCTATCTTTTTCACAGTTTCAGTTGGCAGCCAAAAATCGTTTATCTTTAGCTCATGTAGCGGCGTAGCAAGCACAGGTAAGTCAACTTTTCCATTGTCCAAAATAAAATCGCCATAGCTAAGCAGATTGTTTCCGCTAAGGTCAGACATTACCACTGGGAACACTTGACACATTAGAGGCGAACGTGCTAAATGGCTCAAAATCGAGTCTAGAACAAAAGATGCTTTGGCTCTATATTTTGTGAAGCTGGGTTTACTTAGCTCCTCCATTAGGAAATTTGGACTAGCTTCATTGTCTCGTACCACATAAAACAAAAACTTTAATAAATTTTTAGTTGCATATTTTATATCGATGCGCAGCTTATCGAACTGCTCACGAGCTGATTTACGCGATATTGCATCTTCCACTACTGGCTTAATCTTTTTACGTAATATCTTGATGAGGTCGTTAACAGTTGCTCTTATATTCTGCGCATTATCAACGCTAGAAAAATGAGACATACCTTGAGGCTTAAATAATGTTTGATCCATTTTAATGGCTTCAAGGTATTGAATACGGCGATTAATCCTATCAACCACTGGTGAATCAGTTAATAATGGCACTTTTGATAACTGCAGAAACCACAATTTTAATTCTTCAAAAAACAAATTCACAGGATCATAAGAGAATTCACGTTTAAAAATAAGCTCATCACGCTCCCGCTGATACTCGCAGATATAACCAATGCACTCCTCAATTGCATCGGTAAGGAGATTTTTTGACAAGCACCGAATCCAACGCATTGCTTCTTTACATGGAGCAAAATTTCCATTGGAAACAACATATAATTCGGGGAGTCCTCGTTCAGCGTTGTAGCGAAGGTAAATAGGTATCTCACCATTCATGCTATCAGTAAAATCATTAAGTATCGGCGAAGGTGGATCTATGTTCCCAAGGTCAGGCTCAAGACTAATAGGACTAAAACTTCTGCAGTAATTCTGATAATGTCCAAGCAAACTTCTTAAATCCCTAGCATCCTCAGTGGAATACTGAGCATACCTATCAGCTATCCTTCGAACAGCAAGTGGCACAAATATAGTTAACGTTGAAGCTGTAGTAGCAGTTGCGGCTGTAGGTATCATAGTAAACTCCTGTAACAAGAAAGCGCCAAAAAATTATTTTTTCATTGGCACTCAATAGCTAATCCAAACGTTCCTAAAAAGC
>CAYXLV010000092.1:0-7430 GCA_964465995.1 uncultured Coxiellaceae bacterium
AGAAGTTTTGGTGCAGTTGAAAAATGGTGTTGAACAGTTGCGTGCTTCAAAAAAGAAAAAAGAGACTGCAGCGTCGACAAGTGAAGCTCCTAAACTGGATCTTTCACAGTTGCGCCAAAAGGGTGCTTCTAAAAAGAATATTCCGACGTTTGATGAGCTTTCGAGTAAACTGCAAGATGATTTGCGTAATCTGTTTACAGATGAGCATGTTAATAGTTCTGAATTTTCAACTACAAAAGACATTTTGAAAAATAAATTAATAATGCCAATTTTCTCAGGTGAGGAATTTGAATTAGATGACTGTGTTGGCGAGTTTATTAGAAGGGATGTTTATACAGAGCAATATATTAAGGAGGCGTTGAGGAGAGCAAAATTTGGTGGGGAATTATCTAAGATTGCAGAGCAGGTGAAGCAATATAAAGATAATAAGCAAATGGATATTGTTATTAAGAGCACTGAAAAAAATAGTGGGGAGACTGATTTTATGTCTCGCTTGAAGAAAACAAATAATCAAGATTCTGCCAAACCTGATGATAGCCAGACTCTGGGGCAGCCAAAATATGCTGCTAATTTAACTCAGCTAGGAGTGTTTTTTAAGCAGGGTCCTAAGAGATTGAATTTAAATATGGTGCTGGGTGCTCATGGTTATGAGCAGTTGCTGTGCAATATTGGTTACTGCGAGCAGGGTGAAAAAGGGCTAAATTTATCTTCGGGTTCGGTTGATAAAATGATGAAAGATTTTTTAGATAAGTTGTTTATAGATATTGAAAAACAACTTAAGAGGCATGTATTACTCGATAAAAAATATATTGATGCTAAACAAGAGGAATATAGCGTGAAAGCAAGGGAATGTAATTCTACTTTCTCTGATGCAATAGATCTTGATAATACGGAACAAAATATTAAGAAATTAACTAAAAAGAAAGTTGACCTAAGTAAGAAAGATATTGTTATTTTTGACCCAAACAAGCTTTTTATAGATGACTTAATAGAGAGCTGCAAAAAAGAAATCTTACAGCCTACATCATTAGCAGAGGTTTATAGCGGGTCTACTAATGATACTCCAGAAACGCTTTCAAAAAATATGTTGAATGCGTTCGATTGCCTGGCTAAAGATACTGTGGTTTTTACCCCGAAGGTGATTAATATTGCCAATGCGATGAATATGCATTTAAGTATTGTGCTAGCAGAGATGAAAGGCTTTGTGGAAGCTGAGAAAGAAATCGATGAAAATTTTACAGGCTTTCATCAGCAGCGCTATCAGAACTTTGCTAATACGCTCAATGAGAAGTTTCGTAAGGAGCTGAACTCTCAAAAGAGTTTATTTAATCCCGAGGCGCCCGTTATTGAAACATTGCTTAATAAATACAAGGACTCGTTGAAGAAGGCACTACCCCATGCGTTGACTCAATAGCTTTTTAGCTTTGGGTTTTGGATTAACGGGTCGTGTTACGCCTCGTTACAAAATATTATTCTAAAAACCGTAGCGCTGTGCCTGAAAACGGAATATATTGACGGTGTGTTTTTGCCATTTAAAAGGAGAACCGGCAATGAAAAAAATCGTTTTAGCAGTGAGTGTTTGTGCGTTGTTAGGCTTTGCAGCTGCGACAACGGCGAGTGTTGAGGCGGTGTATGGTGCAGCTGTAGGTGCGCAGACTTATATGCAATTAGCGGATAATGACGATGCAAGCGCTAATGCTAATGCCGCGACAGATCAAGGACAAGGTGATGATAATAGCCAGGATCAGGATACTGACAACTCTCAGGACCAACAAGCTGATCAAGGTAACGACAATAATTCTGATCAAGAACCTAGTGATGATAATGATTAATTAAAGAATAGATATTGATTAAAAGGGCCAAGTTATTGGCCCTTTTTTTATGTATGTGCAAAAAAAAACGCCAAGGCAGTTATCTGACTTGGCGTGATTTAAGTAAAGAAAATTGTTATTTAGCGCGATGCTTTTTTAAGTTTGTCTTATTTTTATGGTGGGTTTTGCAAATTTTTACTTTTTTGCAAACTTTTTTGCCTTTTTTGTTTTTGTAGCATTTGGTTGTGTATTTGTAGCGGCAATTTGATTTTTTCTTGTGCTTGGTTTTAGTTGTTTTTGAATGCGTGGTTGCTTGTTTTTGAGAGGCGGCGTTTGCAGTTTGTGTTGCAAAAACAGTTGTCGCAAGTAAACTAGCGAAAATTAAAATAAGTCCTTTTCTTAAAAAAGTCTTCATTGATATTACTCCAAAAAATAAAACTCTGGGGGAATGTTGTGGTCCAGAGCTTATATAATACGATTTTGATCTTGAGAAATTCGCCCTCGGTTAAATCTTCGGGCTGCATTCTGGTTAATCAAAATGCCAATTTAAGAACGTTAAGGTGGCTAGCTACCTAAGCGAAAATATATCCTGGAATTTTTTTTTAGGCAATATAAATTTGCATCAGCAGCGTAAATAATTTGCTTTGACTTTTCAGTAATGTAGTGGAGTGTTTTTTATCTGTTATGCTTACAACGAAAAATATTTTTCCAATTCCCCGAGGTCAAATTTATTTAAGAAAAGCGATAGGCTCATCCATGACATTAACGCGTTCAAATCTTTAAATTGTGGTGGTAGATAGGTGGGCAGGTTGACGATATCTTGTTCGACGAGTTGCGATAGTATTTGTACTTCTTCAATTAACACTTTGCCACAAAAGAGCAATGGAATATTGGCAATCGCGCCGCGTTGGACGGATAAACGGATGTAGTTATAAATTAAAACAAAGCCGCGTGTGTAGGATAAATCTTTTGTGAATGGTTTACCTTCGGGGGTGCTGCCACGAAAAACTCGGGTGGTGTAATTGTATGCGTCGTCTGCTTGAAAACCTTGTTCTAGAAAGAAGTGATATACCTCAATAAAGTTGGCACCGTTTTCGGCCATTTCAATTGCACGTACGCGATTGGCTAAGCGTAATAATCGATCTGGGTAAGAGGAGAAAGTAAAGACTTCTGTAATGACAGCCAAACCTTCTTGGGTCACGGCTGATGCGGGGGCGCCTTTTGCGAGGAAAGTGCAGCAAGGTTGGCGGCGGCCATTGAGGGTGGTGCCAAGGTGTACCCAGCCTTCGTGCACTTCTAAGTAGCGTAGATCGCGTTCGCTGAATTTAACGTCTGAGTTGAGTTTGATCGTGTCCGCGCCAGCGGCGGCATCGGCGATAATGTCATCGCTAACTTCGACAACGACCGTATCGCTTGCATCGAAATATTGATTGAGTTGGTGTTGCAGTCGTTGCTGTGCTTCTGCAGCGCTGTAAATTTTTTCATTTTTGGGATCTTCATTTTCAGCAAGGCTGGCTTCTAAGATATTGCCAAGTAGTGAGCCGAGTTCGCTAAGCTTGGGGCCGTTTAAATAGAATGCATCGTTTGGGCCGCCGTAGAGTTCTTTAGAGATATCGGCAAACTGTTCGGTGCCACGAGCGTCGAGTAAGTCGATGGCTTTGAGGTAGCCAAGGCAGCGTTGCTCAATCAGTTGCGTGATAACGGAATATTGGCCGAGTAGGTTTCTGGCGTCGCGAATAATGCCGTTGAATTCCTGGCGCTTATCGTCGAGGTCGTAACTGAAGGTGTGGTGTTGGTAATAATCTTGGGTGATGTTGGGTAATTTTTTGGCGTTGTTTTTGAGAAAGTCGGTTTTGATTTGGTTGTCCCATTTAATCGCATCGAGTATACGGATGGGGGCTTGTGCGGTGACGAGTCGTTCGGAGAGCTCGTGGATGATTTTTTGTTCTGATGCTGGTTTGTCCATGATTGCGCCTAGGCTGGTGGTTAACTAATTGTTGTGGCTGTAAATTTTCGTATTATGAAGGAGAAATCTTTATATAGAAAGTATAACGTATGCGGATCTTGGGTTTGCCTTTTATGTGAACCTGGTGTAATACCTGGGTTGATTGCGGTGGTCGGCTTCACTAGAGTCAAACCCTAGGTTTTACCGCTGTTTGCGTGACTTATTTGGTTGTGGTGCTGGGTGAGTTGGGCTAAAATTTCCGCACTTTTTCGCGGGTGGTTGTGATGAATTTAAATAATATTGATTTCAATAAGTTAGATAGTTTTCAAGAAAGTATTCAAGGATTGCCGCTTTTAATTAGTTTTGTAGATTTGCAGGATCGGTATACGGTGGTAACTGATCGGGTCGCGCGCTTATGTGGTTTTCGTACAGCTGCTGCGATGATTGGTAGAAAAGATCAAGAGCTTAAGTGTGCTGTTGCAAAAAGAGCGCCGCAGTTTCAAGAAGAAAATCACAGTGTTATTGATAGGCGTGCACCTAAAGTATTTATGGATATTGCTGGGCCGTATGCTGATGATCAGTTTTATGTAATTTATTATGAGAGAGTGCCGTTGTTTGATGCTGTTAATGAGGTAAAAGGCGTGGCAACCTTCGCTCATTTTTATTCACCAGATCAATTCCAAAAACTATCGCACTTTTTATTTTTATCGTCGAAAAAGTATTTAGATAATGGAGAGGAAGCCAGGTATTTGTTAACTGAGGCTCAAGATGATGAGTTGAATTTAACGCAGCGTGAGATGGAGTGTTTGTATTTTATTTTGCGTGGTAAGACGGCGGCTGAGATGGGTCGTATTTTAAATATTTCGATTAAAACGATTGAATTTCATATGACGAATTTGAAAGATAAATTTCGGGTTTTTAGTAAATCGTCTTTAATTGAAAAGGCATTGCATTTGGGTTATTTGTTTCGGATACCGAAGAGTTTGATTAAGGATATGTAAAGGCGCCTGGGTTAGGCGCCTTTTTTTTAGCTTAGAAGTGGTAAGTGAGACCGCCGCTGAGTAAGCCTGCGCCGGCAACTCCATAGATGGCGCCTTGGTATTGCACGTTGATGTCAATATGGTGAGTTACTGCATAGCTTGTGCCGATGCCAATGAACGGTAGTACAATGCCTGTTGTTCTGTGGTCCATGGGTGCAATGGTTTTCTTAAGGCTTAGATACATGCCGCCAACTTTGGCAAGGAAGGCGAAGCGTTGGCAAAATGGGACGGTGAAACTGGCGGCGATGTATGGAATGTCAGTATCAGCCACTATGTAATCGTTGGGGTCGTTGCTTTTATCGCTGATAAAGTTTTGCATAAAGCCACCTTCAATTGCGATGCGGCTTGTGAAGTTGTAACCCAGGTTGGCGCTCCAGCCAAGGCCGTCTATGCCTGAACTTGAGTTTGAGCCGGCAGTAGAAATAATACCGACGTAGTAAAGGTTGGTGCCAAGGTTGGCGCCGATGTAGAAGCCGTGGTGTTGTTGGTAAGCGGGAGGATTTGGGTGGGTGGTGGCAAGTGCCATGGTGCTGGTAAGCATGCTTAAGCAGAGTAATGTGGTTAGAAATTTTTTCATGGTGTGTGTCCCCTTTTATTGTGTTGGGTCGCAGTCTAGTGGGAAGTGGTTTTAAAAAAAATAGCGAAAATCCAAATCAACTGTTCTGTGGAAATGAAGAATTATTTTTAAACAGTGGTGCTGATCGTTTCGTGTATAATGGCGCCAAATAGTCTTGAGGGTTGAAGATGATTCAACAAAAAAAATGGCAACAGCTTAAAGATAAAATGCAGACGTTGTTGATTCGAGAAGAGGATTTAGTGGAGAAATATATTCTTGGATCGGGTAGTGGTGGGCAAAAGCTGCATAAGACTGCATCATGTGTTTATTTGCAGCATCGACCAACGGGAATAGAAATTAAATGTCAAAAAAGTCGTTATCGTGAAACGAATCGTTATTATGCGCGGCAGCGGCTTTGTGAAAAAATTGAAGTGTTGGTGTTGCGTGAAAAAAGTGCTAAGCAGCGTGAGATTGAAAAAATTAAAAAACAAAAGCGGCGGCGTTCAAAGCGTGCTAAAGAAAAAATTTTGCAAGATAAGCATCAGCGGTCGCAAACAAAAGTGCGGCGGCGCAAGCCTGATTTAACGGAATAAGATTGATTTTGTTGGGTATTTCATTCGTGGGTGCTTGCTTGATTTTGCATTCGATGGCGATTAGTATAATCCACCATTCCACTAACTATCTGAAGGATTTCATAGAATGAAAAAAATTCTGGTTGCTATTGTAGCAGTTTTCACATTGTCACTAGGTTTGGTTGGTTGTAATACAGTGCAAGGTTTTGGTCAGGATCTTGAGGCGGGTGGTAAAGGTCTGTCAAAAGCGGCAGAGCGTACGAAGGGCGATGACGCTACTGCTAAAAAGAAACACTC
Source organism: uncultured Coxiellaceae bacterium (assembly GCA_964465995.1). Taxonomy (GTDB): domain Bacteria; phylum Pseudomonadota; class Gammaproteobacteria; order Coxiellales; family Coxiellaceae; genus CAYXLV01. The sequence continues at coordinate 6,222 of CAYXLV010000092.1, forward strand.
TAATTAGTTCTTTCATTACGTGATTCACTGTCAATGGCAAGCAGCTGTGCCAAACCCACAGTTGCTGCCAGGTGATATTCATCTCTGGTTTGTTGATCTCGATTTGTCGGCGCCGCAGTTGCAGCGTTTGACGGCCACATTATCCCCTGAAGAATTAGCGCAAGCTGATCGATTTATTAAGCAACAGCATGGTGATCGTTATCGTGCCAGTCATGGTTGGTTGCGAGATGTGTTGGCGCGGTATTTGTTGTGTGCGCCGGGTGCGATTGAATATGAACAAGGGCTGTACGGGAAACCTTATATTAAAGGAGTGTCATCTTTTGTACATTTCAACTTGTCGCATTCGCATTCGCATGCCTTGATTGCGGTGATGGCGGAGCAAGAGGTTGGGGTGGATATCGAGTATTTGAATCCTACTTTGCAGGTGATGGATTTAGCGAAGCGGTTTTTTAGTGATCGTGAAGTGGCGCAGTTGGAGTCGTTGGCAGCTGATGTACAGCGGGAGGCTTTTTTTCGTTGTTGGACGCGCAAGGAAGCCTATATAAAAGCATTGGGCAAGGGCTTGTTTATTTCACTAAAAAGTTTTTCTGTGAGTGTGAAAGCGGCGGGCTTTGATTGTTTATTAGAGATCGATGGTGATGAAAAACAGGCCAATAATTGGTGCTTAGGGTCGGTTAGTTTGGAAAATGAACACTACATTGCTGCCGTTGCGACGCATTCTCCAATTCGGCGTGTAATTGCTTGGAATTTGAGTTGACATGCCGGGGCAACTTGAGCAAAATAACCAGCTTGATTTTTCGAGGAGGGGTTCCCGAGCGGTCAAAGGGATCAGACTGTAAATCTGACGGCTAAGCCTTCGAAGGTTCGAATCCTTCCCCCTCCAGACTAATGGAGTGAATGAAAAGAATATTAATGGGTGATGCGGGTGTAGTTCAATGGTAGAACCTCAGCCTTCCAAGCTGATGGTGTGGGTTCGATTCCCATCACCCGCTTAGAATGCCCACATAGCTCAGGAGGTAGAGCACTTCCTTGGTAAGGAAGAGGTCACCGGTTCAAGTCCGGTTGTGGGCTGTTATTGAGACTGAAAACAATAGATTAAGTGGGTTGATCTATCGTTTCTAGTTTCTGGATTAAGTCAAAGAGGAGGTCCTTCAATGTCAAAAGAAAAATTTGTGCGCGATAAAGAGCACATGAACGTAGGCACCATTG
>CAYXLV010000093.1:0-7287 GCA_964465995.1 uncultured Coxiellaceae bacterium
GTTATAATTGGCGCCACTAACTAACAGCTAGGTGACATTAAAATGTTTAATTCTACAAACAATCCCAATCATACTGACCTAAATACTAAAAAAAACCGCCCAACTGCAGAAAAACCAGAGACTTTTAAACCCACCACCGTTGATATTAAAAATGAATCAAGAAAAGACCAAAAAATTATCAAATGGGATACTCCTTTTGTGAGAAACATCCTCAAAAACCCTCTTCCCAAAGGTGGAAGGGACAACTTTACTTCAGATCCAGGAAAATCAACTGTAGACGGAGGGATCATTCAATATGAGCAGTGCCGATTTTCATGGAGTAAATTTCGCGAACTAAAAACGGGCGCGTTAATTTTTAATGCCTCAGCCACACCAAGCACAACCTGCGAATTTAAAAAAGATTTTGTCAATCCTAGTGATGGGACTTATAACCTTAGCTTTAGAATTAAAAAAGACAGGTTCTGATGAAGTTTTTTAATTTACAAGGATTTACTCAATAGAAATAGCAATATTTGCGATTATTTTAATTACATATTTTATTTAAGGAACAAATAATATGGCATTACGTAATTGTCGCCCCACCAGAAGTCAAAGATTTATACGCGGTGCATACCGAGTCCTGCACCTAACACTTGATTCGCGACGCGGTCATAATTCAAGGATGGTGCTGCGTGGCGAGAGAAATTTCCGCGGAGGCCAGGGTAACTTTGCGTTTATTCGTATTTATTTTAATGGTCCACAACCAGATGCAAGGAATATGCAGCAACACCCAGGCCGCTACCAGATCATAGAGCATAGAAATTTTTTTTTACTTTGTGCTCGCAACGAAGGAACATACGGCGATGGCTTACATAGCGAGCAAGTTATCTTTAGAAATCTAGAACGAGACTTCATTAGTAGAGGCTTTGATCAATTTGTCATTGACTTAGTTTTTACCGAGCGTGAACCATGCAGGGAAGGTCCAAACTGTCATGCATTAATTGAAGAATATTTAATGCAATATGGCGAACATCAGTTGGATACACGTGTAAGATATATCGAAACTTGGTATATTAGAAAGGAAAAGAAATTACAAAAAAAATTTGGCCTGCCGAGACACGCATGTGGCAGTGACATAAGAAAATCATTAAATCGTCGCCGGAAAGATGATGGAAATGATGACGGCGATGCTGGTGGTGCAGCTGGTGGGGCTGGGGATTTTAGTATATTGAGTTTTTGATTCATTTTTTTGCAGCATTTCAGCAAAAGTTGCTAATAATTTAACTTAATTGTAGATTCATATAATCATCATGATTCCAAAATTACAAACAAAGTAATTATAAGCGCATGACACATCGATTTTAGTCAAACGCGAGCAAAAGATTTGTTTTTTTGAATCGGCATGATTGTGTAATTAGTAATAGAGTAATTATAGCCACATAATCATCTTGAAAATACGAAAAGCAGCTGAATTTCTTTTTACGTTAACAGAATCTTCCGGTGGCGCTTAGCTGTTTGCTTATCTAGAGTAGGGCGGCGCCGCATTCGTACAGGCCAATGCGATACCCTCAAATTTGCTATAATTAACCCAAATTTGCTAAGCGAGGGTTTGTCATGAATATTAAAAAATTCAGCGTGCTCGGTATTGCGATGCTGCTTTGTGGTTTTTATGCGATTGCTTCATTAGCAAAACCTGCTTACGTCTGGGCCTGCACAGATGCGTATTTTACTGCCAATAAAACAATCGTTTGCTATCGATTCCAATGAACACCTGATAAGCGATTAATCTACAACCCTACGATCAACTTGACTTGGGAGCCAGCATCAAACAATCAGTGTCTCGTTGGTATCTTCGCAAAACCACAGTACAAAGAACTGTATCAATATCCAAGCGCACAACAAATTAATCAATGGATTACCTGCAAGCCAAGATCAATACAACCACCTAATTAAAATTCTTACTCACCACCAATATCAAAAGATCTACAAGCAGCCACAAACAAAAACCAAGGATGCGTTATTATTTTTTCATACATATCTGGATCCAGCGCTTTCATTTCTGGTTTTGGCATCGGCTCTAGGATTTTTTCAATAGTTAAGCCTGCTGAAATCATGCTATTAAATAATTCTTCTAGGGTATGGTGATACCATGTTACTTTACCGATATCTTGCCAAGTGTCTTCCATTATTTGCTTGGTATAATAATTTTCAAGTCCAAACATATAAAATTCAGACTGCGGTTGATGCGTGGAAAAATAAATTCGTCCACCTGGTTTAAGAATTCTAGATAGTTCAGCGAATAGGGTGTACCAATCTTGAATATAATGAATAACCAAAGGTGCAACAATGACATCAAACTGTTTAGCGGAAAACATAGTTAAGGGCTTGGCTAAATCAACCTGTTTAATATCGGCGTCAGCTCTGAACTTGGCACGGGTATGATTGACCATGTCCTGACAGTTATCAATTGCGGTTACCTTCGCGCCGCGTCTTAACAGTTCTCCAGTATACCAACCCGAGCCACATCCTGCGTCAAGGACAGATAGATTGCTTAAATCAGCCGAGATAAGCGATAGTAGGTTAGGGCGCTCATAGTATTTATGTATTGCTTTATTATCAACAAGCTCCAAATATTTTTTGGCTGTTTTAGTGCTGTAACGAGGTGTGTCATTGTCCAAGGCAGGGTTCCTTTAGAAAATTTTAGGCGATGAATTATAACAACTCTCGATAAAATTATAAGTATTTTAAAGCGGCTTAAACTATTTTGTTCTTTAATAACTTACATTCAATTTCAATACAAGCAAGCCAGTTTGACATCCGTCATGAGAATTCTTAACCAGATTGAAATGAATAATTACAACGGGCATAAGCAATAAGTTTCTTTGAAAAAATGAGTTTCATTATCTTTCTGACTTGCGGTGGTTTCATTTTGTCCTACCATTTTCCTTTTCACCCAATGCGTCAAAAAATGGACAGGCATCTTAATAACTATTGCTTTTCGGCGCTTTTCTGATAATCTGCCGTATATTGATCAGCACTATATCGTGCGATCCTTAGATTAATATGCAACACGTAGATTTTAATAATTTTATTTTAGAGGATAAGTCACTAACTAGTAATTTTTCACCATTTACGCAAGGAGCAATAACTATGGCAAATAAACCTATCACACCTGTTGGAGGACACCGCAACGGATACCAAACGGGTTATGAGACAGGCTACAGAACTGGATACGAAACAGGCTACCAAACTGGTGGCTATCAAATTGGCGATTTGTCAACATCTGATACACCAATGCAAGACCCCAAACGTGGCTTTGCTGCGGCAAGAGAAAAAATAGAACAACAATATACTCAAGACGCCGTAAATGAAGTTGATGATGCAATAGCAAAGAACGATATTAAATCTAAATTACTTGCTAAAGCAAAACATGGCAACTTGACCATGTTTAATGATCGACAACCTGACAACACTGAAGACGCTAACGCAACTACTACTACTCCCGATGAATCAAGTAGCTTAAGCAAGAGATGATTGTAAATAAGCTTGGAGAGCTGGTCTCACTATCTGGCGTAGTAGATGAAAACTTTAAGGCTGGACCAATTGAGTTAATTGGAATCCAGCCTACTTTATTTTGTAACATTAACTGTTCTTACTGCTTCTTATCAGAAGAAGATCGGCGCTCTCCCAAAAAAATCACCTTAGAGTTGGTTGAGCAAATTGCACAACGTGTTTTCTCAAGCGTTCTTGTTAATGGTACGTTTACCATTAGCTGGGCAGCAAGTGAACCATTATCCATGAAGCGTGAGTTTTATGAAGAAGCATTTGCCATTATTGACAAATATAATGTTGAGAATACTCAAGTAATTCATTCGTTCACAACCAATGCGACACTTATAACAGAAGATTGGTGTAATTTTTTCGCAAAATATCAAGTTTACCTAGCGGTAAGTTTAGATGGCCCTGTATTTATTCATGATCGCTGCCGAGTTAACCGAGCTGGAAAAGGCACCCATAAAAAAGTTATTGAAGGTGTAAAACTATTACGAAAACATAACTTTCCATTTGCATGCATATCGGTTGTTACCGATTACACTCTTGATTATCCCGACGAATTCTATGATTTCTTCCGATCAATGAAAATTGGAGGCACCGCATTAAACTTTGATGAAGCAGATGGCGTCAATTCCACCTCCTCAATGAGCCGTCAAAATAGCATTGAACGTTATGAGCGTTTTTTAAGCCGGTTATACGACATCTCACGAAATGACAACTCACAGTTTTGGATTCGAGAAATAGACCAAGATAAATCCTATTTTGACCAGGAAGAGCTCATCAATATAAGAACTCGCAGCAAGCAAGGCATATACCCACCAAACAACCAATGCGTCATTCCTTTTGCTGTACTAAACATTGATTGCGAAGGGAACTTTTCGACATTTACGCCGGAATTATTGGCAACCAAACATCGTGAATACGGTAACTTTTATTTTGGCCGCATTCAGGATGATCCTATAGAGTCTGTCATTCATACTAAAAAATTTAAAGAAGTTTGGCGTGACATTGCTGCAGGAGTACGCAAATGTTTTGACACATGCTCTGAATTTGCATTTTGTGGCGGCGGCTCACCTTCTAATAAATATGTTGAAAATGGAACATTTGATAGTACAGAAACATTACATTGTAAAATTTGCATAAAATCTCGGGCTAGGGTCATGCAAGAAAAACTGTTTGGCGGCCCACAGAAAGTCATAGGTGCTTATGAATGATAATAACGTTGATATGAAAATTGGTATGGCACCTTTTTTTCACTCTGATATAGCAATGACTGATCGATTAATTGATTGCGATAGACTGCAGTTAAGTACAGAAGATATAGATTATAATAATGATATCTGTTTTTTTTACATATCAGAATTACTAAGAAAACAATGGTGGTTAAATGCTGCAATTGAACTCGCAGATGAACTTCCTTATCAACCCAACTTTGACAGATTCGTTCTGAATTTTAAGGAGTTTGCCCACTATAAAGGCTTACCATTTAATCTTTATCATGAATTTGGCATTATCATCACTGAGCCAAGCCAAGACCTGCACGTTAACCATCATGGTAATATTGCCGCGTTTGTGAATCTCAGTGATGATGCTGTTATCTTTTCAATTGACGGCGAAAAAATAGCATTCAATCCAAGTGAGGGTTGTACGCTACCAAAAAATGTTGAGATTAAACTGCTGAAAAATAATCATCAAAATGATATTCGGGCATTATGTGTTATAAAAAAAACACATAGCAAATCATTAAAGCCAGGAACTCGTGTTTTAGATCTAGTTAAGGACCACTGTATCGAGGAGAGGGTAGCAATAAATAATGGCACTTGCATGGCAGATCAAGAAAAATCTACTTTTAGCTATGTAAATGATGCATATATACCTCTCTTACCATTTTCTGGTGTGAACAGAACCGATATGAGCAAGTTGGTTATGCCAGATTATGAACCTATCGCCCCAGATCCAGTAATGATCGCTTCTGTGCCTGAGTCAATAGTTGACCCATTCTTTCAACTAGGGATATCGAACATTATCGATGAGCAGCATTTAATAAAGATTATAAATAGTGATGATGGCAAACAAGCTCTACATGCTGCAAAAGAGTATTACTCACAGTTTTCTGATAAAACTTGTGAAATAGATACAAGGCTAGTTTACAATTTGCCAAATACACCCTCTGCAACTCAGTGCTCTACATCTAAAAAACTACTTGGTTTACACATTGACCACGCTAATAATCAATCTCTTTTTACCAAGATTGTTACATCAAATCGCATCTCTATTAATCTGAGTAATCAGGATCGTTATTTTCTTTTCGTCAACATACCATTACACGAAATAGTTCTCTTGGTTAATGCGCAGCGAGGTGATAGTTATCACCAATGTGTTAAAAAGTTTTTGAGCCTGTATCCTAACTACCCTGTTGTACGTATCACAATTCGTCCGGGCGAGGCATATTTTGCACCAACACAAAATATTATTCATGATGGCATCGGTCCACAAAAGTGCGCTGATGTGCATTTAACATTTTGCGGGTATTTTGACCCTAAGTGTTTTTATGAAACAGCCTATGGTATTTAAAATTCCTGAGCAATTGCGCGCTGGATGGTGGGCATATTGTGCAATCGAGTTTTTAGAAGATTCTGCTGATTTGCTCAACTTCCAGAACTTTCGCAATAAAATTATCAATTATCTAAACGAAAATATTACTGAAATTACAGCTGATCACACATTTGATGTAATTATCCGCCCACCGGAGCAGGGTGATGCTAATTATTTACATGAAAATACTTGTGCTGTTATTAATTTGGGAGATGAAGCCTCTATAATTAACATCGCCGACAAACACCAAGTATTAAAACCAGGTGAGGGGTTTTGGGCTAATAAAAAGCGATCAATTTCGTTATTAAACACCATGGAAAAGTCTGACTTAGATGTTCTATTGCTCATCAATAGTCAACCTGGATATAGCACACTACGAAATAGTATTTCATTAATCCTAGGTGAGGGTACCGATGCAATTACTGATAGAGTGAGTCTATCAGCGGGTGTGCAATCTGCCCTTAAATTTAGCACATCTGATTCACCCTATTTTGACGGCTCATTTGTTCCTCGAGACCCATGGCATTTGCCTAGGCCACCTGAGGCATCTGCTTTAAAAGCTTCTGGAGAAAAAGCTGATTTTACCAGCACAATAAGAATTTTTCGTATGCCAAATGAGATTATGAATCCATTTCAATATTTGCAACTCGATAAAATTGAGTGTGAAAATGATTTTTATAATAAAATCTACAGTAATGAAGGCAAGCAGGCGATCGAATATGCCACCAACTATGTGCGAACTTTAACTTTTAAAGCGAATGACCTTCATCCAATAGCTGTATATAACCGTCCCGGCTTGCAAAGCACAGCACGAAATGATATCCAAGAATATTATTTAGGTTTACATATCGATCGTTTGTTCACAGAAACTATAGATAGTATTAAAGACCAGTCCAATCTGATGTCAATAAACCTGGGGACTGAGAATCGCTATTTTTTATATGTTAACTTAACAACAAGAGATTTGATAAGCATGACAGGTACATTGGAAAACATAACATACAAGCAGCTGGTTCGAAAATTCTTTCGACTTTATCCAAACTATCCCGTTATAAAACTAGCTATTGCGCCAGGTGAAGCCTATATAGCACCAGCAAAAAATATGATTCATGATGGCATTGGGCCAAAACACACACATGACATACATCTTATGTATCG
>CAYXLV010000094.1:0-7186 GCA_964465995.1 uncultured Coxiellaceae bacterium
GGTCCACCCGGTTTAGGAAAAACCACCCTAGCCCATATTATTGCGCATGAAATGCAAGCCGGACTCAAACAAACGTCTGGACCCGTGCTAGAAAAAGCTGGTGATCTTGCAGCCTTGCTAACAAATTTAGATGAAGGTGATGTGTTGTTTATCGATGAAATCCATCGTTTAAATCCTGCGATTGAAGAAGTGCTCTACCCTGCCATGGAAGATTTTCAATTGGATATTATGATTGGCGAAGGTCCGGCAGCACGCTCGATTAAATTAGATTTACCAAAATTTACCTTAGTCGGTGCAACCACTCGCGCCGGCCTATTAACCTCACCTTTGCGCGACCGTTTTGGGATTGTGCAACGCTTAGAATTTTATAATGTCGATGACCTCACTCGCATTATTCAACGCTCCGCGAATATTTTAAACGTCGCCATAGATGCCAGTGGCGCAAAAGAAGTCGCACGCCGCTCTCGCGGCACCCCGCGTATTGCCAATCGTTTATTACGTCGCGTGCGTGATTATGCGCAAGTCAAATCCAATGGTGCTATCACCGAAGCGATTGCAAAAGCGGCACTGGATTTATTAAAGGTCGATAATCACGGCTTTGATGTTATGGATCGCAAACTGCTACTTACTTTAATTGAAAAATTTAACGGTGGACCCGCTGGGGTTGAAAGCTTAGCTGCAGCGATTAGTGAAGAACGCGGCACCATTGAAGATGTGATTGAGCCCTACTTAATTCAAGAAGGTTTTATTTTGCGCACACCACGCGGTCGTATTGCAACCGCACAAGCCTATAGTCACTTTGGTTTGCGCGCACCCACCACGGCTGGTGGTGTTGTGCAAGAAAGCTTAATTTAAAGCTTTTAAGATCCTTTTTACGATTTTTTTATGTTAACCTATGGGCCATGCATAATCAGCCAACATTCCAACTCCCCTTACGTATTTATATCGAAGACACCGACTGCGGCGGCATTGTTTACCACTCCAAATACCTAAACTTTATGGAACGCTCGCGCACTGAGTGGTTGAATGAAGTTGGCATTCTTATTCCTGAGCTCGCCCAACAAGGCTGCTACTTTGTGATTCGATCAGCCGAAATCAATTATTTAAAACCAATGCGTTTAAATGATCAGATCGACATCATTGCTAGCATTCAAAGCAGCGGACGCAGTTCAATCACCTTTCAACACAGTATTCATCAACAAAACCATCACGACACTATTTATTGTACCGGCCAAGTCAAAGTGGTCACCGTTGGCGACAATGGCCGACCCATTCGTTTACCGACTTTAATCAAGGAGAAGCTACTATGTCAGAACCCAGCTTATGGAGCTTTATAATTAACGCAGGCTTTATTGTGAAGCTTGTGATGATTATTTTATTTTGCGCATCCATTGCATCGTGGACAATTATTATTCAACGCAGTTGGCTTTTTAAAACGTGCCGTCAATTGGCCGAACGGTTTGAACGCAAGTTTTGGTCGGGCATCGAGCTCAATCAACTTTTTAATAACGTCAAAGACAACGCCAATCGCAAAGGCATGGCAAACATTTTTTATGCGGGTTTTAGTGAGTATTCTCGTTTACGCGAACAATCACATCCATCACCCGGCGCGGTGATGGATGGCACGCAGCGCGCTATGCGCATCGCCCAAGCCAAAGAAATTAAATCACTCGAACAACACTTATCCATTTTAGCCACGATTGGTTCTACCAGTCCTTATGTCGGTTTATTTGGCACGGTTTGGGGAATTATGACCGCGTTTCGCGCACTCGGCGCCGTGCAGCAAGCGACAATATCCATGGTAGCGCCTGGTATTGCTGAAGCTTTAATTGCAACAGCGATTGGTTTATTTGCGGCAATTCCTGCTGTAGTCGCTTATAACCGCTTTGCTAATGACCTGGAACGTATGCAACAGCAATACGACACCTTCCAAGAAGAGCTCACTAATATATTGCACCGCGAAGCTTACGCAACCCACTAAATGATTCGCGTGCAGCAACACCAAGGAGACGCATTATGCACCGCCCCAAACGCCGACCTGTAGCCGAAATCAATGTCGTTCCTTATATTGATGTGATGTTGGTTTTATTAGTGATTTTTATGATTACAGCACCACTGCTAACCCAAGGGGTTAATGTCAACTTACCCAAAGCGCAAGCAAAAGCGCTCGCACCCAAGCAAGAAGCACCGTTAATTGTGAGTGTTGATCGCTATGGTCGTTATTTTTTAAATGTCTCAGCACAACCGCGCCAAGCCATGCCACCGCAACAACTGATGACAGCTGTGGCGGCGTATTTACAGTTAGCACAACAAAAACATCAGCAACGTGATGTTTATGTGAAAGGTGACCAAGATGCGAATTACGGCAAAGTGGTGCAAGCCATGGCATTATTGCAACGCGCTGGCGCTGATCATGTTGGACTGATTACGCAGCCATCGGCAAGTAGTTAATCACTATTACTGCTGCTATTGCTAAGCCTCAAAGTTTCCTTTTGATCAAGCTGATCCGCAAGTAATGGTGCATTCTCACCTGAGCTCAGCCAAAGCGACATCCGCGTATTATACATGTCACTCACATTATAATCGCGACACTCTTGCGGTCGGCCGTTAGTCGCGTATTCAATAAAACGTCGCATGATTTCAGCCTGATCATCAGTTCCTTGCAAAAAGTGGCGTTGAGTAAATGCCAAGACTGAAAAATAGTTAACCAACCCTGCACCATACTGCATAAACCATGGATAAACTTCGCTGGATAACAGCGCACGATAAAGTCCAGTCTCAGATAATGACGCCACCAAATTTTTTGCTACCGATGGGAAACCATCTCTAAATAATTTTCTTGCCTCACGTCCAAAACCTGCACCTGATCCAAAAGCAATCAGGGCCAATGCTAAAAAGCCAGAACCATACAACGCAGAAAAACCCTCTGCACGACGCAAAGCACGACCATGCCCAACGTTTAGAGAAGCCCCAGAAAGCCCTTTCTTATTACACTTATGATGAAAATCAACAAACTTATCCCAAGCAGATACAAAGAAAATACTATAGAAAAGCTGATTCGACAGACCAAATAGAGTGACCCAAGCAGGTGAACTTGCCAATGGGCTTAATACATATGGAATTTTTTCCATACCTTGCTGCGTCTTAGCAATAAATAATGGCAAAGCAGCAACCGAAATGACACCCATACCCACTTTAGTAAAACTCTTTATCAATCGAGTGGCAGCCAATGTTAAAAACTTTTTGGTACGCAAACCCAACGTCGGTGAGCCATAAGTTTTATTAAGCAATTGATAGAATTTCTCAATATCACCATTCACTTGTTCAAACTCTTTTGAAAAGTAGTCGATATCGTTCAGTATCGTGCCGGCTTGGCTTTGTTGTGAATTAATATACTGACCAATCGAACCTTTCACCCAATAAAAAAGCTCTGGAAATAGATCAAATGATAAAAAGGTTCCCACACCGCGAGTTGAAAAAGTGTTCCAAAGATACGGCAACATAAAGAGAATTAGCATTGCAATATCCACGGCGGCTATATTAGTTACACCGGTGATGGCATCAAAACCAAAAGCAATGCCTACAAACGTTGTCGTACCACCCAGAATGATACTGGCAATCAACATCAACACGGTCATTGATTGCGTTAACCAATGTGAACCCATCCATTCACTTTTAACCCGTGCAAATAAATCAGCGACGCGGTCAGTGAAATCATAAGCCATAGGATAATTGGTGATTGCAGAACAAAGCGCTTCAGCGATACCTAGCGAGATACCAAAGGCAACACTGTCACCCATTTCTTCAATGGCACCCAAAGCAGACAACATGGAGAAAATAACAATAACCAAAAGTGCCTGCGTGCCATTGACAGCGACGTAGCTTTTTTGCGCATTCGTTTTCGACGCCCACCAAGATTGTTGCTGATGCTTTTCTGGATCATATTCATTCACAATTTGAAATTGATAATCTGTAACAGATTCTTCATTATCAAAACGCTGCTCAGCAAGTAACGGCCCACTGGCGAATGCCATTTCATCCTTTCTTTGCAGATGACTAAGCGGCACATATTCATCATCGATATGAAACACTTCACCAAGATACTGGTTAACAAATTTTTTAAACTGTCGCATAAATTATTTCCATTGATTATAAGTGGCAGCATTATATCCAAAAATATTTTACCTAGATACTGACCATTTGAATTAATCGTCCCTTAAGGTATGACTATTTATTTAGCGAATTAAGAGAGGCTTGCAGACCGCGATCCAATAGCTTACAGATAATGCCGCCAAACAAAATGATCAGCCAGCATAAATATAACCAGATCAAAAACAATGGAATAGTGGCTAAAGCGCCATAAATTAGGCGGTAGGTGGGAATGTAAGTTAAATACAAACTGAAAAGATACTTGGCTAACTCAAATAAAACCGTGGTTAAAAAACCAGCGATGGCAGCGTGCCAAAGCTTTACTTTTGCACTCGGTAAGACCCAATTAAAAAAAGTAAACGTAATAAACGCTGCCACGTAAGGTAAAATAATTAGCAACGGTTTTTTGATAAATATATCTGCAGTTGTACCGGAAATGAGCGGCAGTGATGCCAAGTAAGAACTAATTAATAAAAGTACACCAAAAAAAATTGGCGTGATCAGTAAAATGCCAACATAAATAATAAATGATAGTGCCAAATGCCGCTGTACTTTAACTTGCCAAATTCTATTAAATGCGCACACCATGTTATACATCATTAAAACAGACACTACGATAAGCATTAAAATATTGGTCCAAGATAACACTTGAATCGACGCGATAAATTTTGATAACTGCTCTGAGATGACATTAGCTGAAGTTGCAACAAAGTTTTGCAAAATAAATTGTTGAATGGTTTGGGTTGTGCCCTGAAAAATTGGGAAGTGCGATAAGATTAAAACACTGACCATGGTTAATGGCACCAGTGATAGCAACGTCGAATAAGCCAATGAAGCCGCCATATAAGAACAGCCGTCTTCATCAAAACGCTGGTAAATATACGCTAGAAAACGCCCTAGGGTTTGCATTGTCTCTCGCATAAGACTGCCTTACAATGAGTGTTTATTTTATATGGAGTGCTTCATGCCAGCCGTTACTATATATCACAATCCACGCTGTTCCAAATCTCGACAAACCTTAGAGATTATTCAACAACAACAGATCGAACCGACGATTATTGAATACCTAAAAACCCCGCCCACACCAACCGAATTAAAAAAATTATTAACGCTATTAAAACTAAAACCACTTGAGTTAATTCGCCGTAAAGAAACTGTGTTTAAAAGTTTGGGTTTAAGTGAACCGCATAGAACTGATAATGATTTAATCAAAGCCATGTGCGAACACCCGATTTTAATTGAACGACCAATTGTGGTTTGCAATGGCAAAGCCGTGTTGGGTCGACCACCTGAAAATGTATTGGAGATTTTATAAATGAGTTATATCTTAGTTTTGTATTACAGCCGCACCGGCAATGTTGCCACAATGGCAAAAGCGGTAGCACGTGGCATTGAACAAGCTGGACAGCATGAAGCACGCGTGCGTACTGTGCCACCAATCTCACCCACCTCCGAAGCAGTTACAGCACCGGTGCCTAATGACGGGCCACCGTATGTGACTTTAGATGATTTAAAAAACTGTGCTGGCATTGCAGTCGGCAGCCCGACTCGATTTGGCAATATGGCAGCGCCGTTAAAATATTTTTTAGATACTACTGGTGGGCTCTGGCAGTCTGGCGCATTGATTGGCAAACCCGCTGGTTTTTTTACATCCACTTCCAGTTTGCACGGTGGTCAAGAAACGACATTGCTAAGTATGATGCTGCCATTTATTCATCATGGCGCCATTATTGTTGGAGTGCCTTACAGTGAAACAGCATTGTTTAATACCACTTCGGGTGGTACGCCTTATGGGCCAAGTCATTTTGCTGGCAATGATAGTAACAATCCACTGAGTGATGAAGAAACGAAAATTTGTCGCACCTTAGGCCAACGACTTTCAGACATCGCGCTGAAATTAAATCAGTCAGGTTAATACGACAGCATGCTAAGCCCGTTAAAAAATTATCGACAGCAAGTAGCCAATGGCACAATTACGGAAAATGCACAGCAGCTCAAAGTGGTTGAGATTTTGGATGGCATTTTTTTTCAACTGATTCAACGTCACCGCTTTCGCCGCTCGCCGTTTGGGCGCTTGCGTCGTCGCTTAAAACCTAAACAATCTATCAAAGGGCTGTATGTTTGGGGCGGCGTTGGCATTGGCAAAACCTACTTGATTGATAGCTTTTATGAGCAGCTGCCGGTGCCGAAAATGCGGATGCACTTTCATGAATTTATGTTAAGCATCCATGATCAGCTGGCCAAATTACAAGGTCATAAAAATCCACTAGACCTGATTGCTAAGCAAATTGCCAATGCGCATTTGGTGATTTGCTTTGATGAATTTTTTGTCTCCAATATTACGGATGCGATGTTATTGACAGAATTATTTCGCGGTTTGTTTAAGGGTGGCGTCTGTTTGGTCACTACCTCCAATATTGCGCCGGATGATCTTTATAAAAACGGTTTGCAACGCGAGCGCTTTTTACCAACGATTGAAATGTTAACTATTCATACGCACGTGTTCCATTTGCATACCGGTCAAGATTATCGCTTGCGGCATATTCAACAAGCGGGGGTTTACTACACGCCACTTAACGATGCTGCACAACACAATATGGAAAAATGCTTTAAACATTTTTCTAATAATCAACCGGCATCCACTGACGCGATTTATTTATTTGAACGACCCATACATATTATTCGCCAAGCGGATAAAACAGTATGGTTTGAGTTTAAAGATTTATGTGGACGTCCGCGCTCGCAAAAAGATTATTTAGCATTGGCTAAACAATACCGCACTGTATTAATTAGTCATGTGCCATTAATTGGGCCACGTGAAAATGATTTAATTTTGTCGTTTATTAATTTAATCGATGTTTTATATGACACAAGAACCCGAGTGGTGATTTCTGCAGCCACAACTGTTGAAGGTTTATACACAGATGGTGCTTATATGGCAGAGTATGAGCGCACCAAGTCACGCTTGATTGAAATGCAATCAGAAGATTATTTTGCACCAACCTCTGCAACACCTGCCTTAACGCCGCTTTAATAC
>CAYXLV010000095.1:0-7184 GCA_964465995.1 uncultured Coxiellaceae bacterium
CACGTATTTTGATGTAGCGATGTTTTTACAAGAAGCTGAAAAATACGAAGAGGCGATTGAATACTATGAATTGTCTGAAGCCTATTTTGATGAAAACTTTGCGCTTTATTTTAATATCGGTATGTGCCACTACTATCTGGAACAATTTTCACAAGCAAAAACAGCATTAGAAAAAGCGCAGCATTTGAAGTGTAGTGCGGCAGAAGCGAAAGAGTGTCGAGAGTGGATTGATAAAGTGGTTAGTGAAAGTGAAGAGGTGGTAGCGTAAGCATGCGTTGTGATGGTAAAACCGTTTTTATTACCGGTGCTTCTGCGGGTATTGGTGCAGCATGTGCTAAGCAGTTTGCAAGTGCTGGTGCCCGTTTATTACTCTGTGCGCGTCGTGACGATAAACTTTCGGCGTTAGCAAATGAATTGCGTCAGCAATTTGCGGTTGAAATTAACACTGTGCAGTTAGATGTTAGTGATCGTGTGGCAGTGGATCAAGTATTGAGTTCATTGCCAAGTGAGTGGCAGCAGATTGATGTTCTTGTTAATAATGCTGGTTTAGCCAAAGGTCTAGAAAAAATTCATGAAGGTGTTATTGACGAGTGGGAGCAGATGATTGATATCAATATTAAAGGCTTGCTCTATGTGACTAAGCATGTGTTGGCGGGGATGGTAGAGCGTCAGCAAGGGCAAATTATTAATATTGGTTCAATTTCTGGTTATCAAGTTTATTCTGGCGGGGTCGTTTATTGCGCCACAAAATTTGCGGTGCGTGCATTAACCGAAGGCCTGAAGATGGATGTTCATGGTACGCCGATTCGGGTGAGTGAAGTTAACCCAGGGATGGTCGAAACGGAATTTTCAGCAGTACGTTTTAGTGGTGATGCTAAGCGTGCTGAATCTGTGTATGCGGATGTGGTGCCGTTGCAAGCGGCGGACGTGGCGGATGCGGTGTTGTATTGTGCAACGCGACCCGCGCACGTTAATATCCGTGAAATTAAAGTTTATCCAACTGCGCAAACGGCTGCGCATTTATTACATCGGGAGTCTTCTCATGGCGTTTATTAATATTGCGGCGTATAAATTTATCACTTTGTCGGCAGCAGAGCTGCCAGAACTGCGTGCGTCTTTAAAGAAGGAAGCGGATGCGCTCAATATCAAAGGCACCATTTTGTTAAGCCAAGAAGGGATTAATTTATTTTTAGCCGGTAGCCGTGCAGCGATTGATGCTTATCAGGCGTTTCTTGCCACTTACTCCGCATTTAATGATTTAGTTTATAAAGAAAGTCCTTCAAGTCATCAGCCGTTCACCCGCATGTTGGTGCGTTTGAAAAAAGAAATTATTGCCATGGGTTGTGATGAAATAAAGCCAGAAGAGCATACCGCACCGCATTTATCGCCACAGATGTTAAAGCAATGGTATGAAGATGGTAAAGATATGGTTGTGCTTGATACACGGAATGATTACGAAGTGGCGTTGGGTACGTTCAAAGATGCGGTTGATTTAAATATTGAAACGTTTCGTGATTTCCCCAATGTGGTTGATATGTTGCCAGATGAGGTGAAAGAAAAACCTGTTGTGACTTTTTGTACGGGCGGTATTCGCTGTGAAAAGGCAGCAGAGTTAATGTTGCGTAAGGGTTTTAAAAATGTGTATCAACTGGATGGTGGTATTTTAAACTACTTTGAACAATGTGGTGGCGATTTTTACGATGGTGAGTGTTTTGTGTTTGATAAACGAGTTGCCGTTGATGCCAATTTACAAGAAACCGCTACTCGGCAATGTTATGCTTGCCGTAATCCACTGCCGCTTGCTGAACAAGCAGCAGATGCGATTTGCCCGCATTGTCATCGTGACACCGGTGGTAAGCGAGCGGCTGCAAATAGTCAGTCCCAAGCACACTCCAATGTATAATTTTAATGCTCGTTGATGCTGACCTACTCGCTGGTTAAGCATGGCGGGCTCTAAAAGATCAATATATAATGATGCCATGAAGACTGAGATAACAAGGCGTTCACTAGCTCGATGGATTGGGTGGTTTTTTTTGCTCAATACAGTGCTCTCTACTTTACTCATCTTTAGTTATCTACGCGTTATTCCTGATTTCCATGCTATTCATGATGCCACGACTAGTGGTGTTATTTTGGCGTGGTCGTTTTTAATTATTTCTTTTATTGCTCAAATGAGCCTGTTTAATTTTGCCATGGCGGCGTTGGTATTCATTGTTTGCTTGATATTGCCTTGGCGGTGGTTGGTTTTTACACTGGCGATATTGTTAGCGAGTTTTTTGCAGTTTGTGCTGACGATTGATAGCGTCATTTTTGTTTTATATAAGTTTCATTTAGCCATGTTGGCGTGGCAGATCTTTCAAGCGGGCGCGGTTAGCCAAGTGATTTTGCTTTCAACGCCAGAAAAATTATTTATTCTCTCGTGCTTAATTGGTTTTATTGCGGTGCAAAGTTTATTAGCTTGGTTAATGTGGTGGATGTTAAAACACACTCACGTACTGGGGCACGGTGCTAATTTTGCTGTGGCATTGGTTGTAGTATTTACCGTTTCGTATTTATTAATGTTTATCAGTACCCACTACCGTCGCCTGCATATTTTTAGCCCAACTGATCATCGCTTTCTCATCAAAGCCGCACGAGTTGTGCCGTATTACAATGAAATTTATGAGCAACTCATGCCAGGCGAGCAGGCAGTGCGTTCATTGGCAACTTCGCAAGGTTGGGTGCCGATATTGACCAAAGGTCCTGATAAAAAACTGCGTTATCCACTGCAGCCATTACAGTGCTCGCCATCAAAGCCTTTATTGAATATTGTGATTATTGCGATTGATACTTGGCGCTATCAATCTTTTAATAACATGGTGACACCGAATATCTTCAAGTTTGCCCAACACGCTTGGCAGTTTACTAATCATTGGAGCGGTGGCAATTCGACAAAGCCAGGTATTTTTACTCTGTTCTATAGTTTGCCGCCGACCTACTGGGATGCTTTCCGTGAGCAGGAAATGGCGCCTATTTTAATTCGACAACTGCTATCGCAGAATTATCAATTTGCTTTATTGTTAAGTGCACCGATGACTTTTCCACCAATGGATAAAACGGTTTTTAAAGATATCCCCAATAAACTTTTGTTTACACCTGGGGTGAATTCAAAAATTCGTGATCGGTTTATTACGCATGGGTTTATTCACTTTATAAAAAATAGAGATACGCAGCGACCTTTTTTTAGTTTCTTGTTTTATGATGCAGCACACAATTATTGTGACACTGCTACTCCTTTTCAAAAACCCTTTCAACCTGCAATAAAAGAGTGTGATCGGATTAGCTTAACTAATGATAGTGATCCATTGCCCTACATTAACCGTTATAAAAATGCAGTGCATTTTAATGATCAAGAAATTGGGAAAGTATTGACGGCACTTAAACAGCAAGGGTTAATGAAAAATACCGTGGTGATTATTACTTCAGATCATGGTGAGCAATTGAATGATGAGGGTATGGGGTATTGGCAGCATGCGAGCGCATATACACCACACCAGTTAAAAGTACCGCTTATTATTCACTGGCCAGGTGAGTCACCAAAAGTAGTCAATTATTTAACGACTCAATATGACATTGTGCCTTTTTTGCTGCAAAAAATATTAGGCTGTGTTAACCCCATTGCTGATTATAGTGTTGGTGCGCCTTTGTTAACGCCGGGTGGTCGTGATTATTTTATCGCCGGTAGTTATAAAGATTATGCTGTTATCACGCCGCAACAAATTTTGCGGGTTTACCCGGGTGGTGATTACCAAATTAATTTTCGCAATGGACGTCCAAATCCGCATGGCAAAGTCAATGCGGCGGTGATGCATGCAGTTTTTCAAGTCTTGAACCGTTATTACCAAAAGCAGCCTTAATATGAAGCATATTTTATATAGTTTTCGACGTTGTCCTTATGCAATGCGTGCGCGCATGGCTTTGGTGTATGCCAAAATTGTGGTGGAATTGCGCGAGATTGAATTGCGCAATAAACCAAAAGCACTGTTGGTGATTTCGCCCAAAGGCACGGTGCCGGTGTTGCAGCTGGATGATGGCCGTGTGCTCGAAGAAAGTTTGGATATTATGTTGTGGGCAATGGAGGAGAGTGATCCGGGGCATTGGTTTCGAGTCGACTCGAATAAACAGCAAGCGATGTTGGATTTAATTGCAGACAATGATAATCATTTTAAGCAAGTCTTAGACCGCTATAAATATCCAGAACGCTATGATGATATTGATCCAATTGCGCAGCGTGAAAAGGGCTTGCAGTTTTTAACCGGTTTGGAAGGGCGCTTACAACGCCAGGCTTTCTTATTTGGCGAAACGACCAGTTTGGCTGATATTGCAGTTTTTCCATTTGTGCGTCAATTTGCGCGAGTTGATGAAACGTGGTTTTTACAACAAGCACTGCCAAAGCTGCAGCACTGGTTGGATTTTTATTTGCAATCCGATTTATTTGCTGTTGTAATGCGCAAATTTAAAACCTGGCAACCAGATGACGCGGCAGTGATTTTTCCCGATGGCTGAACAACCTACTCTAATCGATTACTATCAATCTATTATTCCTGATCTTAACGCATTGCAAGCGATTGTTAACCAGCCGTTACCGCAAACGTTTTGGGTGAATGCACTCAAGGTTACGACGTCGCGTTTACAAGCATTGTTAACCGCAGATGGTTTTGCAGTGTCGCCATTGGCTTGGAATCCACAGGCTTTTTATAGCACTGGTGATTCCGCTTTGGGTTATAGTTGGCAGTTTCTTACTGGGCTTATTCAAATTCAGGAAGAAGTATCTATGCTGCCGGTAACTTTGCTAGATCCACAACCTGGTGAACGAGTTTTGGATATGTGTAGTGCACCAGGTGGTAAGACGGCACAAATGGCCGTGGCAATGCAAAATACTGGCACTATTGTGGCTAATGATCGTAACTATGGGCGCATGCGTGCACTAGCGCAAATTATGAAGCGCTTAGGCTTAATCAATATCAGTATGACAATTTATGATGGGCGGCGTTTTCCCAAGCTTGAAAATTATTTTGATAAAGTCTTGGTGGATGTGCCTTGCAGTTGTGAGGGAACATTTCGCAAAAATAGTCAGCGAGTCGTGGTGCCTAATCGACAGCGCTCTTTAAATATTAGCCAGGTACAACGAGAAATACTGCTAAAAGCGATACAAGCTGCACGCCCAGGTGGCAAAATTGTTTATTCAACTTGTACATTTGCACCTGAAGAAAATGAACGCGTGATTAATGAAGTATTGACTAACTATCCAGGGTGCGTGCGCATTTTACCCATTGAATTAGCTAACTTTGATTGGAGTGAAGGTTTAACTCACTGGAGTGGGGAAAATTTTTCTGAAGAGTTAAAACAAACCATGCGCGTGTGGCCGCACCAAAATAATTCAGGCGGTTTTTATGTGGCGGTATTAGAAAAATTGGGTGCAGCGCCTATTGCAACAGCGCAATCGGATAATAGCGCAAAGCCCGCTGCTGATATTCAAGCTTATTTAGATGACTTGCAAGATCGCTTTGATTTTGCCGATGATATTTTAAAACAATATCGCTACAGTTTTGCTAGCAGTAAAGGTTTTTATTTTGCTAACCGTGATAGTTTTTTACCACCAGGTTTAAAGGCTGATGCAACAGGTTTATTGTTTATGAAAACCAGGATTAGTCATCCCAAGTTAGTCACCAGCCCCGCTATGATGTTAGCACCTTATGCGCGCAAAAATATCATTCATCTAACCCAACCCCAATGTGAAGCTTATTTTAAGTTGCAAGATATTGCTGTGACCGAAGAGCAGGTGTCTCTATGCACTGATACGGGTTATGTTTTAGTTTTTTATAATGAAATACCCTTAGGCACCGCGATTTATTTTGCTAATCCAGGAAAGCTGTATCTGCGTAGTTTATTTCCAAAGTATTTGCGTGGCTTGCAAAAAGCTGAAGCTTCATTCAATTAGTTTGATATCCAATATTTATCGAAAAAAATTTTCATGATGTAAGTTCACAGATATGCTTAAGCATTTTTATAGGTAATTTTACGAATTGTTAGTTTTTTTATGGTTTGTATGATGTTTCTAAACTAGTGATTAAAGGGAGTGTCCATAATTGCACGTAATAAGGAGGCATGCAGATGAATGAATATGAACGGACAGGTTTTCAGAGAACATATACAGGAGAACCATTAACTAAGATCACTGAAATGATCAATGCTCCTTGGGAAATAGGTGAGGCGCAGCCGCTGGTACGTGAAATATTAAAAAAAAGCCAGCCTGGTCGCCTACTTGATGTTGGTTGTGGTCTAGGTTTTAACGCAGAAGCTGCAGCTGACTTAGGCTTTGAGGTTGTTGCAATTGATGCTTCAAGGCAATTCATTGAGAAATGCCAAGAAAAATTTTCAGCTAGTGATATTACATTTTTGGTAAGCGACGCCACCAATACCAACTTGGAGCCAGGGTTTAATACGATATTAGATTCGACAACATATCATGCCATACCTTTGAGTCAGAGATTGATGTATTTAGCAGAAATGCGCCGTTTGGTGTCTAAGAACACACTATTTCATATTATAGCTTTTTCGCCAGCTGCAAATGGTATGCCAAAACCATTAGCAGCTGAGCTTTCGGAGATCTCTAAAAATTTAGAATCAACTGGCTGGGAAGTTTTGTTTGTTGAAAAAAGAGAATATAACGGTAATGCCTTTGCCCTAAAAGAATTCCAAAAAACGCATAATTCAAAAATTAAAATTGATCAAAAAGGTCGAACTAGATTGCCTGTTTGGCATGTGATATCTGGTCCTGTTCAAGGTTGTATTGATGCTAAGGCTATATCAGGGCGAGAAGAAAAATATTTTTGTTTTAACTGCTTGCTCTGATGGGTTAAGTTGAGACTAATTCAGTTTATGGTAAAAATACTAAATGAGCTCTGCAACGTCGATGTTAGTGATTTTTTGAATGGTTTCCATATCAATACCTGCTTGGTGCATTTTTAATGCAATGGCTTTATTCGCATTTAGTGCGCCTTGTTTTAACCCAAGGTGTTGGCCTTTCTTAAGGCCCTCTTCCAAGCCATACTGCCGGCCTTCCTCTAAGCCATGTTGTAGTCCTTCTTTGTGTCCTTTAGCAATTAATAATTCAGCGATAGTCATCACATCTCCTTCCAGTT
>CAYXLV010000096.1:0-7127 GCA_964465995.1 uncultured Coxiellaceae bacterium
AGCCACCACCAAGAAGCCTCTCGTGGATGCGCAAAGTAAAAGTACCATTAGGTCTCTCATATAAATTTATATAAGTATCTTGCAAGAAACACCATAAAAAAAATAAATTCTGAACAAGATTTGGAGGTATATTGTTGATATCATAAGGCTGGATGGTAGCCTCAAACTTACCTGTATTTGAATAAACGTTCGCCATTATCCGCCTGTTAACACTCACGAGATCAATCTGTTTTCCCGAGTGATGCTGCCATGACTTTAAAATAATTTGATTTTTCATATTAATTTCCCATTCCTTGATAGCTAAAACTCAATGCGTCATTTGCTTCTTTTATAAGCTCTCTCAGCTCTTCGTTGACTTGATCAAGCTCAGATTTTGTTCTTTCATTTTTATCAATGAGTTGAGTGTATTCAGAAAAAATTGTTTTTTTAGGTGGCTGAGCATGACTCAAGATCGGAGAATTCTCAGCTTTTGGTAGCGGAGACGGCGGCACCTCGTTTGCATTACCTATTAAAAAATCTTCACTCCCCTTATCCTCCGTTGTAACCTCTGCAAAAATACCATGACCATTTATATTCAACTGTCTTTTTGTTTCTGGCCTGCGCTTATTGCTAAGTTCAACTTGTTGGACATGCAACTCTTCACAAAGCTGCGTTACAGTTGACAATAACATCTCTTTTTCTTCAAGCCGACTCTTTATTTCCTCTTCTTGCTGAATACATTTTTCAATAAGCCGATCTAATTTTTTATTATTACTAGTGTCTGATGATGCCATCATCCCAACACCCAGCAAAAACACTACTGGAATTGAGCCCCACAAGAATATTGAGCTAACTGACTCAGTGCTTGGCAACATAAATGATAATTGTTCAGATAAATACTTTTGAGCACCATTGAGTAATTCTTCAAGCATAAAACCTCCCTATTAAAATAAATTGCTCGGACACTATTACAATATAAAAAATTAGTCAATCATACATGTCCGATACTTCAGATTAATTTTTTTTTATTGTTTGTTGATGACTAGCGCCACTACTATCTGTAGCCGTAGATTTTTGCGTGCTGAAAATTCCATTCTGCGCAACGACTTTGGTAACGTCTGCTTCAACTTTACGTTTTTTATTTTCCCAACGTGCAATAATGTCGCCTTCTGATTTTCCAGTGTGATTTTGAAAGCAGTTATAGTTTGGTGACATGTCGAAGTTGCCGTATTCGTTTGGGAAAAGGAGAATAAGGCCGTGGTCTTTGGCGTATTCATCGGCATAACGCATTAAATATAGGTTGGCATAAGTAGCCAAGTATTCACTCAGTAAAAATATTAATGCTTGACGAACTTTACCATGTGGCTCAGAGTTTTGGATCAATTGCTTTATGCTCAAATAAAATTCTTCATCAATTCCATAATAATGGGAGAATGTTTTTTTATACTGCTCGTGATGAAAAGATGGGAACTTGACGTCGTAAGTAAAAATAATGCGATTGGCTTTGATAAGTGCATAAAAAGAAATTTCGTGTTCTTGTAAAATTCTGAGATCAACAGTAATTTTTTCTTTGGTGACCAATTCGACAACGTCATTGTGTGAGCTGGTAGCAAAATCGTGTAGTGGATGTAATGATAATGTAATTGCGCCAACATGTTTGCGTGACAGTCTACCATCTGCTTGGTATTGCGGGCGTAAGCGCTCTTCCTTGTGGCCTTCATAGAATTTATTACCAGCGGCATAACGCATTGAGTGCGGTGATGGCATTGCGCTGAAGGATAAAATCGGCGTTTTTTCTGATATAAATGGTGAATTTGGTTGTGACATAGACTGCTTATAATACTGGTGCACAGCAGCATAATCATTGGTATACAACTCTTGAAACTGTTCATTGGCATCTGCAAAAGGTTTTTCTGTCAGCTTCTTTTTGCCAATTCCATTTAAAATGGATTCATCGAGTCTTGTGCCTGGCTGGCGCAGTTTTCCCATCCTCATCAATAACAGCTGGGCCATTTTTTCGAGACGCAGTCGAGCAGTCTCACTTGAATCAACATATTTCACCCCTGCTAGTTGATATACTGCATCTGCATACATGGGTTTGTTATTAAATGGGTGGTCAGCGTGTGTGATTTGCTTGGCATACTGATTACGAAGTGGTTTATTAAATTTGGTTTGATTGTAATTAATGCCGCGAGTTAGGGCGACGCGAAATGGCTCAAATATTTTTTTTGCGGCCTGCAGCTTATTATTATTCGAGCTGTAGTGATTATAGTGATTGAGTTCACTTCTGACGGATACCTTATCATTTAATGACTGCTTAGATTTTAGTTTATACGCAGATTTTGCATTTTTAAAAAAAGTGCTCTGAATACATGTGATTAAATCTGTGTATTTTTTTTCATTATTATGCTGGGGTTGTGCAAGCTCTTCTATACTTTTTAAAAATTTCTTGGCGTCAGGCAAAAGTGAGTTAACCAGCTCAGATGGACTGCTGCGCTTTGCACTGGTTGAGTTATCTCGGCCTTGATAAGAGCTTTCATTCTCTGAATCGGAGTCGTCGCTTGGATATTCAACAAAATATTGTTTTGTTGTTGTTTCCTCGCTTTCAATATGCCGCTGAAAATCTTCTAATGCATAATTTTGATACTTATTGTTCAAATAAATTAAGACACGTTGTAAAATCATGCATGCCATTGATTGAAATTCTGCATTACCCCCAAGCTCATGACGTTTTGCTTCATAACATAAACTTGATATCAATGCGTTTTGTAGTGGCGAAGTATTTTCCTTAACGTAATACTCGCATAATAACTTAACTGCCCTATCAAGAAACTGCGTATCTTTGATTTGACGCATTGGCAAAGGATTGTCTTTACAGTGCAGTTCATAACAAGCTTTAACCCACAATGCCACTGAATTATTTTCATTACAGAGTGTTTTTAAAACTGATTCATTACTTTCAATTATGGTGCGATGAGTATCATATTGCTTAGAATCGTCTTTATCAAATTTACCCCGCAGCTCTTCTATTAATTGTATTTTCTTGAGCTGTTCAGTTTCTTGTTGATGGCAATATTCTTTTAAGCCAGGTAAATCCAGAATTTCTTTTGTTTGCTGATAGTATAACCAACCTAAATGAACGTGATACAAAGATTTATCTTTGGGGAAACCCGGGAAATCAATCGTTGACAACTTTGTAGATGCTGCTTTGCTTTTGTAGATATCGCATAAAAGCGGCAAAACCTGTTGCGTAGAATCAAATTGGTAAAGCATATAAAGGCTTTGTACCGCCTCAACATGCCACGCCTTTGCAGCTTGGTTCCAAAAATTGATGCAATCGTTAAGCAGCTGGCTATGGTTATTGTTATTATTATTGTTGTTGCTATTACTAGAATGCTGCGCATCCTTCCACAAAATAAAACTCAGGTTGCCTTTTAAATAATTGACTTCAGGCTCTAAGAGCTGACAAGGTTTGGTTCGCCTTAACAACTCCTGTGCCCGCGCTACATCCTGCGCACCACCATCAGCATTGAGATAGAGTTTTGCTAGATAATAGCTATGCTCATAACTTTTGTCAGTGACAGCTAATTCAAAAAACTCACGCGCTATCACTGGGTTATAACTGCATAAAGTACCGCCGCGACAAAACTGCAAACCAGCATAACTATACGCATTAATGACCTTATCATTTAGCTTGATACTTTTCGCTTGCAAATGAGCTTCAAGCCACTCTCGACCTTCATTAGCGAGTCTTTTCACATCTTCTTTAAAAGAATCACTTTTTTTGCGGGTTGGTGAACCCACTTGTGTATTTTTCGAACTCAACTGCTCGGCAATTTGTAATTTTGTAGAAAAAGGTAGTTTCTTATCCAGCAATAAATCGATCAAAATGGCATTTGCAGTTGGATATTTTAACTTTCGCCAGCGAATAATTTCATCTAATGATTTTTTAACATCACCATTTATCAGGCTTTCTTTATAACAGTCCAAAGCTTTTTCTAAATAGAGAAAATCGCCAGTTTTGGTCCATAAGGTTAATTGTGCTGCTGCTTTTTTTAACCACTCCTGAGCGGCTTCTATATCTATATTGTCACTCGCCGGTAGTTTTACAAATAATTGCTTAATGGCGTTATCATTTTCAGCACTTAAATAGCTGGGGTAATGCGTTTTTAATTGCTGGGATAGATTTTTTATTTGGTCTGGTGGTAGCTTGTTTTTTTCAAGCAAATAAGAAAAACTTGGAATACTTGATATATCGCTTATTGGGTTTTTTTGTAGCGCTTGCGATAGTTGATTGATGGAGTCTGCTAAATTTACATGATTTTCAGCTTTAAGAAAGGGATTGTTTTTTTTAGCTGTTTTTTCATAGATTCGACCAATCTCAAAAGCAATAACCGGGCAATCATTGAACCACTTTTTAAACTGTTCATGCAGAGGTGATTTGAGTGCCTGGGAATCTCGTCTCGAGTCTATAACAGCCATCGTCATATGCAAGGTGTAAGCGTCCAAATTCTTGCTTAATAAATTTAACAACTTTGCAAGCTTTTCCTTAATTTTCCCCTCAGGAGAATAAAAATCGATAATAGCGCTATAATATTCTGCATCTCGCTGCGTCAATACCGGCGTACTTTTCTCTAATGCTTTTAACTTTGTATTTAGTGCAGTGATTAATGATTGGATTTTTGGGGCAGCATTGCCTGAGTGTGTTTGGAATAATTTTTGCGCTTCTTCCCTTAAAATATGATTGGTAAATAGTTTTTGGAGGCATTGAAATCCTTTGTCAATCTGCATTGGGTCATTGGATTTCCACTTATCTGAACAGTAAAGATTTGCTTGGGCTAGTAACGTTAGTGCACCGTCTTTTTTTTTATAGCGTAGCATCGCTTGTTCATAATTCTGTTTTTTTTCTAGATCTTGACCTTCGTCATATGCTTTTTCTCCGGCGAGCTTACCCATGTTAACTTCCTTTTACGCAATTCGATGGCGGCTATTGTTAACGAAATAGCATTTAAATATCAATACGCTTTTTGCTAAATAACCGCCAAATAATATGATCAATATTTAAACTAACCGCTCGATAAACTCATTGCAGCCGCCGGCCAAAATACAGTAGAGTACGCATTCAATTTAAGGAGACTCGTACCAATGTGGTTTAAACAAGCACAAATTTTTCAATTAGATCATGATTATTCTTATCAACCTGATGCGCTTGAAGAGCAACTGGCTAGTATGGCATTTACGCCTTGTTTGCCAAGCTTGCCGGCGAGTCTTGGTTTTGCACCACCCATTGATTTGGATGGCGCGCCGTTGGTGCATGCGGCGAATGGGTATCTGTTATTTTGTTTGCAAATTGAAGAAAAGGTGTTGCCAGCGACGGTGGTGCGCCAGGCAGTGAATGATCGGATTAAAGAGCTGGAGGCGGCTGAAGATCGTAAGGTTTATCGTAAGGAGCGCAATAATTTAAAAGATGAGATGACGTTTACCTTGTTGCCGCGTGCGTTTACTAAAGTGACGCGAATTCATGCTTATATTGATACCAAGAATCATTGGTTGGTGATTAATTCTAATTCTGCTTCTAAAGTGGAAAAATTTCTTGAGATATTTAAACGCACGGTGAGTGATATAAAATATCATGCTGTTGAAATTAAAAAGATTGCGCCTATTCTAACGAAATGGTTATTGCATAATGACCATCCACGTAGTTTTACTATTGAAAAATCCTGTACTTTAAAAGACCCCAATCAGCAAAACCGGGTGATTCGTTGTCAGCATCAAGATTTGTCGGCAAGTCCAATTCAATCGTTGTTGAAAGATGGTTGTGAGGCAACGCAATTATCGTTGAATTGGCAGGATCGTATTCGGTTTACGCTGTGTGAAGATTTTAGTTTAAAGACGATTGGGTATGATGATGAGATTTTAAATTTATCGAAAGATAATTATTCAGAAACAAAAGAGCAGCAATTTGATACGGATTTTATGATTATGACTGAGAGTTTGGCGCCGTTGTTTCGTGAGTTGATTGAGTGGTTTGCAGTGGATACGCAAGCGGTTGATGCGGGTGTCGTTGAGGAAGTGGTTGCTTGAGGTTGTTTTAAAGTGATGTGATTATTGGTGCCACATCGGCGCACTGGCCGATGTGACATCATGTGCAGAGTTATGCGGTTTCTTTTTGTTTTTTCTTTGGTATGTATAAGTCAGTGATGGTGCCTTCATAGACCTCAGTTGCCATCATGACTGACTCAGACACGGTTGGGTGTGGGTGGATCGTTAAAGCAATATCCTCTGCGTCACAACCCATTTCAATGGCTAGTGCGACCTCGGAAATTAAATCACCGGCGCCGACGCCGACGATTCCAGCACCAATAACCGTGCCTTTTTCGTTAAATAATAATTTTGTCATGCCTTCTGGGCGGTTTAATGATAATGCGCGACCAGATGCCATCCATGGGAAAACACCTTTGTCATATTGGATATTATCTGCTTTGGCTTGGTTTTCGGTGACGCCTACCCAAGCGACCTCAGGATCAGTGTATGCAACCGATG
Source organism: uncultured Coxiellaceae bacterium (assembly GCA_964465995.1). Lineage (GTDB taxonomy): Bacteria > Pseudomonadota > Gammaproteobacteria > Coxiellales > Coxiellaceae > CAYXLV01. Next base: position 6,523 of record CAYXLV010000096.1, read on the forward strand.
GAATGCATTTTGCGTCGAGGTAATGTTTTTTGCCGGCAATCACTTCTGCAGCTAAACGACCTTCATGTGATGCTTTGTGCGCTAGCATGGGTTGGCCGATGATATCGCCGATCGCGTAGATATGGGGGACGTTAGTGCGTAGTTGTTTATCTACTGCGATAAAACCACGTTCATCTACGTTGACGCCTGCATGTTCAGCGCCGATCAACTTACCGTTGGGGCGACGACCGACAGAAACCAGTAAGCGATCGAAGCGTTGTGGGTTTTCTGCTGGCGCATTTTCACCTTCAAAGGTGACCCATAAACCATCGTCTTTTGCTTCAACTTTAGTGACGCTCGTTTTCAGCATGATGCTTTGGTAGCGCTTTTGGATGCGTTTGAAAAGTGGCGTAATAACATCTTTATCTGCGCCTGGAATAATTTGGTCTTGCATTTCAACGATATGAATTTCAGCGCCTAATGCATGATAAACCGTTGCCATTTCTAAACCGATAATACCGCCACCTAAGACTAGGAGTTTTGATTCAGTGTCGGCTAATTCTAAGGCGCCAGTGGAATCCATGACTCTTGGATCGTCAGGAATAAATGGTAATTTCACGGGGAGT
>CAYXLV010000097.1:0-7043 GCA_964465995.1 uncultured Coxiellaceae bacterium
ATTTAAAGCGTACTGACTGGAATCTGAATTCCAGACAGTTAAGCTTTGATTAGGATTAGTGCTAGAAGGCATTAAAAATGGAAACAATGTAAAACCGGCTGTACCAATCACGCCACCGATTCCAAAGCAACTTGCCCAAAACGCGGTTGCCACTGCCTCGTAAGTACTAGCAATCAATGAAACTAACATTCCACCAAAGGCAAACAACGGCCCAAATAATTTCCATGGGTAAACTTGGTAGCTCGCCACCCAGGCGCCAAATTGCCGCACGACAACATTATCTAGTGGATTAGCCGTTGGGTTTGCCGGCGATGATACCAGTTGATAGCCTTTAACATGAAAAATCAAAACGTAGCCTGTGATTGAGAATGTGATCAATAATAAAATAGTAAAAACATGATGTAGCTTTTTCGCCAACGCGCGTAACTCTCCTTCCGTACGGCGCTGTAAAAAAACCGCACCGTGCGCAATCACCATAAAAACTGATACCAGGCCACCTAAAATTCCCATTGGATTTAAAAGCTGCAAAAAATTCCCCGTATAAAAAATTCGCATTGATGCTTGATCAAAATTAAATGGAAATCCAACAAAGCAATTCCCTAAAGCCACACCAAATAAAAAAACCGGCATAATGCCACTAATTAATAATGCAATATCCCAAGTACGACGCCACGCATGACTTTGAATTTTATTGCGATACTCAAAGCCTGGTGGTCGCAAATAAAAAGACAGTAAAATAAACAACATCGCCAAATAAAGCCCTGAAAAAGCCGTACTATAAACCACCGGCCAAACTACAAATAAACCACCACCGGCAAACACCAACCAAGTTAAGTTACCATCCCAAGTCGGCGCACTGGCATTTAACGCCAATCGACGATCATCTTCATTGCGCAAGAAAGCCATGATGATAGTCACTCCAGCATCAAAGCCGGCTGTTGCTGCGTAGACGATTAAAATGACACCGATAATCATCCACCAAATAATCTTTAAAAATGTGTAGTCAAACATCCTTGATCGCTCCTACAAGTTATATCCTGCGCTTAACGCACTGGCGCCCTTTATTTTTCAAAGTGGTATTTGCCTGTGTGCAGGCTGCTGGGTCCCATGCGCGCGTATTTAAACATTAAAAATAATTCAACTGAAATTAATGTGAGATAGAAAAGAAAAATACAACAAATACTAAAGATAATGGTGCTTAATGATAAGGACGATGTCCCCATAAACGTTGGTAACACTTCGTGGACTGACCAAGGTTGGCGTCCATATTCGGCTAGTATCCAGCCGGCTTCCGCTGCTATATATGGCAGTGGAATTGCGTATAAGACACAGCGCAAGTACCAGCGTTTTTGGGTGAGTTTACGCCGAAAGGTGTAATACAATCCTAGAATCAATAACACAAATAAGACAAACCAAATACCAATCATTATGCGGAACGTCCAAAATGCAGCGAAAAATGATGGGAAGGCGAATTTCACCGCTTTGGCGATATCAGCAGGTGTCGCATTCGCCACGTTATCGGTAAAACGTCTAACTAAAAATCCAAAACCTAAATCTTTTTCATAGCGTTTAAAGGTCGCAATGTCTTGCGGTGTCGCACGTTTTTCACGAATGGCTTTAAGCGCTAAAACAGCTTTAATACCGTTTTCCACACGCCCTTTATATTTTGCTGCAATTTGGTCAAAACCTGGGACTGTGCCAGTTAAGGAGTGAGTAGCAATTAGGCTAAGTGCGTAAGGGATTTTTATGGTGAAATAATTTTTTTCTTGAGCTTGATCGGGGAAGGCAATTAAATACCACGCTGCTGGCGCTTTTTGAGTTTTCCATTGGGCTTCAATCGCGGCCATTTTTTCCGGCTCTAATTTAGCGACCTGTAAACCATTTTGATCCCCGAAAAATAAAACGGCAATCGATACAATAAATCCAAATCCACACGCCACCGCAAAGGAGCGCAACGCGAAAGGATGGTCTCTACCTTTTAATAAGTAAAATGCACTAATACCCATTACAAAAAACGAAGCGACTAAAAAGCCGGCAAAGGCAACATGACCAATACGAATTTGCGCCAGTGAGTTAAGGTACAGCATTGCGATACTTTTTAGCTGGATGCTCATTTCATTCACATTAAATGCAGTCGCCACGGGATGCTGCATCCAACTGTTCGCCGCTAAAATATTCACAATTGATAAACTAGCACCAAAGGCTAATAAGAGTGTAATAATAAAGTGAGTGCGTTTGCTAACTTTATCCCAAGTAAAAAAGAACAAGCCAAACATAGTGGCTTCTAACATAAATGCGGTAATCCCCTCGATCGCTAAAATCGGACCAAAACTACCGCCAATTGTGCGGGAGAAATAAGACCAGTCTAAACCAAATTCAAATTCTAAGGTGATACCACTAATCACCCCAATCGCAAAGTTAATCGCTAATAATTTTCCCCAAAAGCGGACCATGTCTTTATACGCTTCATTGCCAGTTCTTATGTAGGCCGCTTCCATAATCACTAATAACCACGTTAACCCTAAGGTCAGTGGTACAAAAAGGAAATGAAAAATAGTGGTAAAAGCGAATTGAAAACGGGCGAGATGCGTAACAAGGATATCCGGTAACACGTGGCAAATTCCATTTGGTTGGGTTAATCCATAAATTGCCAGAATGTTAGCACTGAATAATACTGTAGATCAACCAGATAGCTGCCATGTCAAATATTGGGGCTTCGTTATCTCGTATGAAGCATTAAAAATTTGCTAATGACGCAATGGCATCTGTGCAAAAAGTCATCACCCAGAAATTTATACTCGTCTGAACTGGGCCTGCCTAATAATAAGGCAGGCACCGCTTTACTGGAGATAACAGTGGCCACTGCAAATTCTCTCAATTAGCATTAATTATGCTGAGGAAATTGCGAAGCTGAGCTCATGTCGCTATCAAGGACGCGATACTTTAAGTTGGAGCCAAGATCATACTGGCGATTAAAGGGCCCACCTTCAAGCAGCCCCTTGAACTGATCCTGCTTTTTAAAAAGATATTTTATCGCAGCAGACCAAGTGTGCGTGTCAAACTGTTTCTTTTTAAATAGCGGAAGAAAATCAAACCGTGGCTTTGATGCTAAAGCAAGAATTGAAATAAACGCTTGCTTTGCTGTATCTTCAGTTACGGGCACGGCCCTAATATCTTTTGCTTTATCACTCATTGAAATTCCACGACCACCATTCTTAATAAGATGTGTCTTTAAATCTTCGATCAGCGAAACTAGTTGGCTTTTTTTCATATCAGGATTTTGAAGAACAGGCTCCTCGTTACCAAGCGATTGGCTTGGGCGATTTGTATCGCTGGATTCTTGATCTGAAATTTCTTCTTTGGAAGGTTTTTCCTCTAACTTACGCTCCACGCTTTCTTCTAAATTTTCCTTCAGAGGGACACCAAGACTACATGGAGTGAGAGAGTTATTTCCTCCAAGACGAAAAAACGAAGCTGGGAAAGTAAATGTTTCTTTTTTTAGACTTGCATTATCTTTTGTCCAATCTATATCAACTACCACTTCTTCAGAATCTTCTTCAGAAGCTGGTTTAGGACACACAACAGATAGCATGGCTTTTTCGTGCTCTAACTTGCACTGCAAGCCCAAACGCTTAAAGTTCTCACTAACTTGCCGGGCTTCAGCTGGGGTTGTAAAGGCAAATAAGATTTTATCAGAATGATCGTGGTTTTGTTTAATCCTCGAATAAAAATCGAAATATGATATTTTCGATGCCTCTTTTAAGGCTCGTAAATCTTTCATTGGAAATGAGATACCTTTTTTGCTGACTCGCAAGTCAGAAAAACCATATTGCTTAACTGCTTCATTCTTCCACTTCTCAACGGTTAGAACGGAATTAAAACTTTTCTGAAAATCTTTATACTCAACGTTAATACGAGCGTCTGGGTGATAAATGGACGGCACTTCTACTTTATTCACCGAGACATTAACATCATAATAATCAAACATCTCTGTCAACATATTTTGCACATAAGCCTTATCTATAAAATAATCATGCAGCTTTGTATGCTCATAAATTTTATCTAAGCTTTCATTTTGCAAGATACAAGTGCGGCCAGCTGAATCAGTTATTTTTTTCACTTTAATGTTCAATCGACCCAATCGACGATAAAAGCCTTCTATAAACTCATCTGGTGTATCAGTTGGAAACTGCGCTTGAAAAGATGTCTCTGATGTTGTAATTGTAACACCTCTAACACCACTTAAACTCTCGATGCTATCTTTAATTTGTTTTGCTTCTGAAGCTAGCATATCCTCAGAAGCTAGCATATCCTCACCTGTTATAACACCAAGATTTAAATCAGCAATATTTTTCCTTACTACTTTCTGACCACTAACATCATTTTCTAGTTGATAAACTGTATTCTCTTTTACCGAAGCAAAACACACACCTTTGATATTTGGTTTATATTTTGGATCAAAGGAATCAGCAATTTTTTCGAATGATTCAGCAGTCAACTCACTGCTTTCTTGAAGATCTAATTTATTTACAACAACCAGGATTGGCATTTTGGCATTAGACTTTAAAAGATCATCTATCCATTTAGAAGCACCTGTGAAAGTTTTTGGCTGGGAGGGATCATAAAGCAAAATAGCCGCAGCAGTCTCTTTAAAATATACTCGGGGCATATACCCGAACCGCTCATTCCCTCCCACGTCCCAGAACTGAAGCCAAAGCTGTTGCTCACTTCTTTTTTTCACAAGCGTTCTTAATGCAAAATCCACACCTATAGTGGGTGTATAGAATTTCTCATCAAACTCTTTAGGATCCACATACGCTTGGATAAACTTCGTTTTACCAACGCCCTTATCCCCCACTATGACTATTTTTTTTTTGACAATAGTCACTTCATTGTTATTGTTATTTGGATCACCCATGAAACCTCCAACACCAAATTAAAAACGGTTATTGGGCACATAGTAACGAAACTATATTAAGGAAATATTAAAACCGCTAAACAGGATTTGCGATGTCAATAAATTGATGAGTGATTGTAAATTTTTTAGTCAGATGCTCGCCCAAAGCTTGAACACCATACCGTTCTGTCGCATGGTGACCTGCCGCGAAAAAGTGCACGCCATACTCACGCGCTAATGCAACAGTCCGCTCTGATATTTCACCGGTGATATAAGCATCTATATGATAAGCAACCGCATCTTCTAGAAAATCTTGTGCAGCGCCAGTGCACCATGCCACTGTTTTAATATCGTTCGAGCGGCCTTCGATATGCAGCGGTGCTTGGCCTAGTTTGCGCGTGAGCAAATCACTAAAAGCTGCAGCAGATAAAGCCGTTGGCAATTCACCATAACGTGCCAGTGCCGGGCCATTATCTTCAGCAAACTCACCTTGCGCACGAATGCTTAACAGCTCGGCGAGTTTGCTGTTATTACCCAATGTGGGATGCGCATCCAGCGGTAAATGATAGGCGAATAAATTGATATTGTGCTTTAGCAAAGCAGCTATGCGATTGCGTTTGATGCCGGTGATACAAGGATTTTCGCCACGCCAAAAAAAACCGTGATGCACCAAAAGCGTATCAGCATTGAGTTCAATAGCTGCATCAATCAAGGCTTGGTTGGCGGAAACGCCACTCACCACATGATTCACCTCGGTTTGCCCGGCGATCTGTAAACCATTTGGACAATAGTCTTTAAAACTATTGGAGGATAGTAGCTTATCTAAATAATGTAAAACTTCATGTCGACTGGCCATTATTCAGTCTCATATTCCTCGACAAAATGCACGCCAGAGACTCGTCTAATTTTGGCACCTAGTTGAGATAATTTTTCTTCGATACATTCATAACCACGATCAAGGTGATAAATGCGATCCACAATCGTATTACCGCGCGCCATTAAACCTGCTAACACTAAACTCGCAGATGCGCGCAAATCCGTTGCCATCACTGGCGCGCCAGTTAAGGTTGGCTTGCCTTTACAATAAGCGGTATTGCCTTTTAGACGAATTTCAGCACCCATGCGTCGCATCTCAGGCACATGCATAAAACGATTTTCAAAAACGGTTTCGGTGACAACCGATTCGCCCTCAGCAACAGAATTGAGTGCCATGATTTGGGCTTGCATATCGGTTGGAAATTTTGGATAAGGTGCGGTGGTGACGTCTACCGCTTTGGGGCGTTTACCGTGCATATCCAGCTTGATCCAATCATCGCCGGTTGTGATATCGGCACCGGCAGTTTTTAATTTTTCTAGAACAACATGGAGGATATCGGGTTTGACGTCTTTGATGGTGATCGAGCCACGGGTCATGGCTGCAGCAATCAGGTAGGTACCGGCTTCAATCCGATCAGGTAAGATGCGGTAGCTGCCGCCGCTTAAACGATCGACACCTTCGATCGTAATGGTTTCGGTGCCTGCACCGCGAATACGTGCGCCTAAAGAGTTAAGAAAATCTGCTAAATCAGTGACTTCCGGCTCACAGGCTGCGTTGCAAATAATGGTTTCACCTTCTGCTAATACCGCCGCCATGATTAAATTCTCAGTACCGGTGACTGTGATTTTGCCAAGGTTTAATTCTTTACCTTTTAAGCGCCCTTTCACAGACCCTCTGATAAATCCATCAACCACTTGAATATCAGCGCCCAAAGCACGCATGCCTTCAATGTGCACATCTACCGGGCGCGAGCCAATCGCGCAACCGCCTGGCATAGAGACTTCGGCTTTACCAAAACGGGTTAATAAGGGACCTAATACTAAGATGGACGCACGCATGGTTTTGACTAGTTCATACGGTGCTTTGAATTCATTGATATTGGCAGCGTTGACTTCGATGCCGAGTCTTTCATCAACCGTCATCTGCGCGCCTAAACGACTCAATAAATCCATGATGGTGGTGACGTCGTTTAAGTGGGGGATGTTGCTGAGATGGACGGGATGTTCGGCGAGTAAGGTGGCAGCTAGAATTGGAAGGACGGCGTTTTTCGCCCCGGAGGCGCGGATGGTTCCTTCAAGTGGAACACCACCCGTAATAATCAATCTATCC
>CAYXLV010000098.1:0-7024 GCA_964465995.1 uncultured Coxiellaceae bacterium
CAGTGTTGCTGAGATTTTATCGATAATTTCAGCTGCCATTTTGTCTTTTTGTTTTTTATTGGTGATACGAGTTTCAGCGACAATCACCAATTTTTCCGTGCTGCTACTTGAATCATGCACGCCAAAAGCAGCAACACAACCACGACGAATGCCTGGAACTTGGCTAGTGATTTCTTCAATTTCTTCAGGATAGATATTGCGTCCGGCTTTAATAATTAAATCTTTTTCTCGGCCAGTGATAAATAATTCTTCGTCCGCAATATAGGCTAAGTCTCCTGTATCCCACCAGCCGTCGTGATAAACCGCTTGGGTTTTTTCGGGATTGCGATAATACCCTTGCATTGCCGAAGGGCCACAAAATTGTAAGTAACCAATTTCACGTTCTGGCAAGGTGTCGCCAGCTTGATTGACAATGCGAATAGCGTGCTGAGGTATGGCTTTACCGCAGCTGACCAATTCAATACTGTTGTCATTGGTTTGTGCTGGAATGGCTTTACGTTCGTTTTCAAAGGGTTCACGTTGGATTTTATCGAACCGTGGCTTTTGTCCAATGCTTGGAAAGGTTAGGGCAACAGAGTTTTCAGCCAATCCATACACTGGAAATAAGCTTTCTGCTTTAAAACCAAATTTGGCAAACTTATCGCTAAAGCGGCGGATTGTATCTGGGTTAATCGCTTCTGCACCGTTTAAGGCGAGACGCCATGAGCTTAAATCCAAACCTTCGATCGCTTTATCATCAATCTTGCGCACGCAAAGTTCATACGCAAAATTGGGGCCAGCGGACAGTGTGCCTTTATGATAATGAATCGCCCACAACCAACGTTCTGGTCGAGTTAAAAAAGACAGCGGTGACATAATGGTGGCGGGTACACCGTAATAAAAGCTACCCAGCCAAGCGCCAATTAACCCCATGTCATGATAAAGCGGTAGCCAGCTGACAATCGAGTCATTAGGTTGCGCATCTGCTGCAATGCCATAGGCATGGATATTGGCCAGCAGATTTTTATGTGCAAGTAATACGCCTTTGGGAGCGCTGGTGCTGCCTGAAGTATATTGAATCAATGCAGCATCATCCGCGCTGTAATTAACAGACTGTGGTTGGCCATTGAGTTTCAGTAAATCATCAACCGTCACTACACCTTTCAAGCTAGAAATAAAGACGCGCAATAAGCGGCTTAAGGTTTCGGCTTCTTGAAAGGTAATTAAAAAACGCACTTCGGCATTGCGTAAAATACCGGCTTCGCGCACCGCGTATTCACTAATGCGATCGGGTCGAAATGGTGGGTATATGGGGACTGGTACAGCGCCGGCGAGTAGCACACCAAAAAAAGCATAAAAAAATTCTTGGCAAGTAGGCAGCATAATTGCCACCGTTTCGCCGGGCCTCAAACCTAATGCCATTAAGCCATTAGCCGTTGCTTGCGCTTTTTGCAAAAGCTTGCCGTAGGTAATGGTTTTTTCCATGCCAAATTCGTCTTGTAAATAAATATGCGGGCGGTCGGGGACTTGATTGGCGTAGAGTAATAAGACATCAACTAAAGTATTGGCGGATGAGGGATCAACGTTAACTCTTTCTAAGGTTTGCGCAAACGCTCGGGTAGATGCTTTTAGTTCAGGTTTTGCAACTTGGATAGCTTTAATAAGGTCGCGTAAATTATCAGCATTGGCCATGACGGATTCGGATAGTTGGACGGAGAAATGTTTTTCTAAGCGATAAAGCAGTTCTACTTTGCTAAGGCTATCCAGACCAATATCGCGATCCAGATTGGCATCCAATGTGATCACACTTAATGGGCGGTCAATCCCAATTTCAGTTAATAAGTTGCGCAGTATCGTTTGAACATCATGTTCGATTTGTGAAGACGCTTGTGCCATGTAAAGTCCATTTTAAGTGGGTTAATGCTATCCTGTTTTGTCTTTGATTGGGGTCACTTTAACTAATACGCCAAAGAGTGGATGACCAATATAATTTAATTCCTGACTGCGCATGCGACGGCTTTGCAATAATCGAAAATAAACAAAACCATTGGGGTCGGTTTTGTAGTTAGCGCTGGCGATGCGTGATAATTCATCGGCTGGTGCGGCATAGAGTAAATTCACATTCACATCGAAATAGCGGCGCACGCTAATTTTAAAGGTGCCATCAATTTGCCAAAACTGCTGGTTTGAATAGGGCAGGTTACCGTATTCATCGGTGGCAATAACCTTGCCAGCACTGTTATACACGTTGCCACCATATATATGGATCGCTTTGGCTTGCCTTGGATTCATCACCTGCTGGCGCCAAGCCAAATGCAGTAAGACGTGATAGTTGGATTGACGGGCAATTTCAGATTGTTCTTTGGCCATGGTAAAGGCAGATCTTGCTAAAACTTGGTAGCCGAAGTTGGCATTTTTGGCGGTTTGGTTTGGTGTGGAGAGTTGGATGGCATTGGCGGGATTGTATTCGGTTGGGCTGGCATTGGGCCAGGCTTCGCCGGTTAAGGCGTCGCTGGTGATATGGGAAAAAACGATCAGTTCAATTTGATACCAGCGGCCCGCGAAATCACTGGCAAAGGCATGGTTGAGGAAAATAAAATAACTGGCGGAAAGTAGGAATAAAATTTTTACGAATCGAGCCATAGTAGCGCCTGTGTCATGATGATTGAGTCCGCTTATCATAAACGAAATCATTTGCGAGAACCAATGCTACGCTGTGTTGCACAAAAAAAAGCCTCCAACAGATGTTGGAGGCTTGGCGGATTCACGCTATTAACGACTTCTTGGGATTAATACTTTGTTAATCACACGGACGTTACCATTGCGAGCAATGATGCTGCCATTGCTAATTCTAGCAGTGCCGTTGATATAATCTCTGCCATGCTTTTCAGTGATCACAATGCGTTTGCCCAAGGTTGTGCGATATGCGCCGGGGCGGATGGTGTTACCCGTTAAACGTTTTTTCACGACATGGTACATCAGAATGCTACGTAACTTACCACGATTTTTTGGTTGTAATAAGGTTTGTAGCGTGCCTCTAGGCAGTTTAGAAAAAGCGCGATTGGTAGGAGCAAAAACGGTAAATGGGCCGCGTTTATTGAGGTAGTTAGTGAGGCCGGCAGCTTTCACTGCGGTGTAGAAGGTGGTTAAGTTGCGGTGAGATCTAGCAGCGCCAACAACAGTCTGTGACTTAGTGGCATGGGTGCGTGTGGTGTATTTTTGATGGCCAGCAAAACTTGTGCTGATCAAAGCAACCGACAGCGCGGCAGTGAATAGTACTTTTTTCATGACAGGTATCCTTACGTGTTAAAAGTTGTCATTGTAAAACGACGGAATTATATCATAGGCTTTCTTGTGGAATAAAAGGATTTCATCATCGCGCTGATTTCGTTATGCTAATTCCTAATTTGATCACCAGTGAGGGTAATGAATGGATGAATTATTAGATCAGTCGGCGATGGAAATGGCCGAAGCAATCCGTTGTAAAGATGTGACTGCAGTTGAACTTCTCGATGTAACCCTCTCAAAAATCCAAAAAATTAATCCCAAATTAAATGCCATTGTCCAGCTAGATGCTGAGCAAGCCTATGCGCAAGCCAAGCAGTTAGACCAACTGCAAGCGCGTGGTTTGTTGTTAGGTCCGTTGCATGGTGTGCCGTTTACCGCGAAAGATGTTTATAACACCAAAGGGATTGTGACCACCTTAGGCACCCTGGGGTTGCGTGATCATGTGCCGGACCACGATGCAACGATTATCCAACGTTTAAAAGATGCTGGCGCAGTACTGCTTGGTAAAACCAATGTGCCGGAATTGTGTACGGCCGCTGAGACTGAAAACTTGGTCTATGGCATGACTAACAATCCATATGATTTAACGCGCACGCCCGGTGGTAGTTCAGGCGGTGAGGGCGCCATTATTGCTAGCGGTGCTTCACCGTTTGGGGTGGGCAGTGATTTGGCAGGTAGCTTGCGTATTCCCGCACACTATTGTGGGATTGCCACGATTCGACCAACCATTGGGCGTGTGGCTTGTTCGAGAGATTTAAAAGGTACCAATAGCGTTGGGATTCGGATCGGGCCGGAAGCCATGCTCGCCGTTGATGGCCCAATGGCGCGATATGTAGATGATCTTGAGGCGGTGTTAAATGTGATTGCGGGTCCTGATGGTGTCGATCCACACGCCCAGGAAGTGCCACTGTTGGATTCGCGCGAAGTGGCGCTAGAGCAACTGAATATTGCTTACTTTACGGATAATCTGGTGCAGACACCGACGGCTGATATCATTCGCTGTGTAGCGGACTCGGCGCAAGCTTTAGTGGATAGTGGCGCCAGCGTGATGGAAAAATCGCCTGAGTTTATGCCACACGCTTTGCAAGTTATGGTTCAATTAATGACTTCATCATTTCATGCACAAACCATTGAAGCGGCCTTACTATCGTATGGCACGAAACAACCCTCCAAATTACTGACAAAATTTTTAGATCGTGTACGTCGCGAAAGCCCATCGCATCACGATTTCCCAAGCGCGTGGGGCAACTGGGATTACTATCGCAGTGCTGCCACGCAATATATGCATGATTTTGATGCCATCATTTGTCCCGTCTTGCCTTTTACAGCCACAAGCCATGAACACTCATTGTGGGATGATGAGCTCTTCCCCGCATTGACTTACTGTTTCGGATTTAGCTTGTTACAATACCCGGCCGCAACGGTCCGGGTGGGCAGTGATGCCCAAGGATTACCGATTGGTGTACAAATTGTCGCCAAACCGTGGCGTGAAGATGTGGCGTTGGCGATTGCCAGGCGGCTGGAAGCTGCCTTTGGCGGTTGGCAAAAACCAGCGTTGGCACAAGAACTGCAATCGGTAATATAGGTATGACACTTAAAAATACGAGCGCTGCATTTGCCGGCGTGTCCGGCACTATTTTGCAATGGTATGATTTTTCTCTCTTTGGCTATTTCGCGCCACTGATCGCTAAAAACTTTTTTCCGCATGGGCATGTTTTTATTAGCCTACTTGCCACTTTTGGTGTGTTTGCCGTTGGGTTTTTATTAGCGCCATTGGGTGCCATTTTCTTTGGGCATATTGGCGATCGTTATGGGCGCAAGCGTGCATTGACTTTGTCGATTATGTTAATGGCTGTGCCAACGACGTTAATTGCCATGTTGCCCACCTATCAAAGTATTGGGCTAGCAGCACCTCTATTGCTGACCTTATGTCGCTTGGTGCAAGGCTTTGTCGCAAGTGCAGAGTTTGCAGGCTCGGCTGTTTTTATGGTGGAGCATGCGCCAAAGACGCAGCGCTGTTTTTGGAGCAGCTTGACCAGCTCAGGGTATAGCGTTGGGATGTTGGTGGGCGCGGTAGTCTGTGGTTTTTTTAGTAGTCATTTTTGGCCAAGTTGGGCGTGGCGTATTCCTTTTGGTTTAGCGATTGTGGGTGCCGCATTGGTTTATTATTTGCGTCATCGAGTGACGGAGACGCCAGCTTTTATTTATCAAGTTGCTAAGGCGCAACAAGTTCAGCGTTATCCTTTTTTAAAATCTTTACAGGCCAATCCACGCGCGGTGTTTAGCACCTTGGGTTTGGCATGTTTTGTAGGCATTGTGACCTTTGGTAGTTATGTTTTTATGGCGACTTATTTGCATGTGGTGGCAAAGCTGCCCTTAGCCCGCGCAATTTTTATTGTGTCGCTGGGCTTGCTGTTAGATGCGGTGACTGAGCCGTTAGTGGCATTGTTGGCTGATCGAGTTGGGCGTTACAAAGTTATTGCCGTTGGTGGTGTCTTAATGCTGATTTTTATTGTGCCGCTTTTTAAAATGCTCGCCAGTGGTGATGCGCACTTGGCATTGTTAGCCATGTTAGCTTTGTCATTATTAATTGCCATTGCATTTTGTCCCATGAACGCCACGCTCACTTTATTGTTTGCCCCGGAATATCGATTTAGTGGTTTTAGCGTTGCTTTTAATGTTGGCATGACCGTCTTTGGTGGCACAACGCCGATTGTGCTAACAGCACTGATGGCACGCTTTGGCACGCTAACCGCGCCCATTGCTTATTACTCGATAGCAATTATCGTGGGTTTACTGACTTTGGCGACGATTCGATTACAACAGCCAATGATTGAGGCGAGGGCACATGCGTAGGTGGTATGCGTGGCTTATCGTTGCTTTAAGTTCGACGTTTTTAATCTACAAATACATTCTGCAAGTTTATCCCAGCATTATCACGAATGAGCTCATGCGTGCGTTTCATGTGTATGGCGCAGGCTTAGGTAATTTAGCAGCGGCCTTTTTTTATAGTTATTTAGTGACCCAATTATTTGTGGGTATTTTGCTGGATCGCTTTAGCCCACGGTTATTAAGCGCGCTTGCCATTGTGGTAGCGGCAATTGGTGCTTATTTATTTTCACAAGCGCATACCTTATTACTCGCTTATATCAGTCGTGCATTAATGGGCGTTGGCGCAGCTTTTGCAACGGTGAGTTATATGAAATTAGCCGCCAATTGGTTTGAGCCACGCCAATTTGCTTTTGTCGCTGGTCTGCTGGCGACAGCGGCAATGCTGGGTGCGATCTTTGGGCAAGCGCCTATGGCATGGTTAATTGCCTCGGTGGGATGGCGGATGAGTTTGGTTTATTGCGCCGTGCTTGGATTTATTATCGCAAGCTTATATGTCTTGATGGTGCGCGATAAGCCGCAACAAGCATTGATGACAGTCGAGTTGGCTAGCTATCAATTGTGTTGGGCGGATATTCGTGATGTCTTAAGCAGTCGGCAAAATTGGTTGTTAACGTTTTATAGTGGCTTGGCATTTTCTCCGGTGGCGGTATTGGGTGGTCTTTGGGGAAACCCGTTTTTGCAGTTGGCACATCATATCAATCGTGTCCAAGCGGCTGAGTTAATTTCACTAATCTTTGCCGGCCTTGCTATCGGTGGTCCAGTCTTAGGGTGGATGTCAGATTATTTAGGTAAGCGCCGGCCTCTGATGATTTTTGGCGTATTGTTATCGCTAGTAGCGGTGATACTCGTTATTTATGTGCATACA
>CAYXLV010000099.1:0-6993 GCA_964465995.1 uncultured Coxiellaceae bacterium
CGGAATAATGGGTCCAGGTTTGTGCGCCAGTGATTGCTGAATTAATTTCGCTGTCTCCGTAGAGCCCGTAAATAAAACACCGCAAATACGCTCATCTTCAACTAATGCTTTACCAACCACTTCACCGGTGCCTGGCAGTAATTGCAAGACGTCTTTAGGCACGCCAGCTTCATAAAATAAATCAACCACGCGCGCGGCTACGAGTGATGTTTGTTCAGCCGGCTTAGCAATAACAGTATTACCGGCCACTAAGGCTGCAGCTATTTGGCCTGTAAAAATCGCAATTGGAAAATTCCAAGGGCTGATACAAACCATTGGACCACGGCCTTGCATCATTAATGTATTGGTTTCACCGGTAGGACCTGGCAAGTTTTTAGGGGTAAGCTCATCACGTGCCATTTGCGCATAGTAACGACAGAAATCAACTGCTTCGCGCACTTCAGAGATCGTGTTTGGCAAGGTTTTGCCCGCCTCAACCACGGCTAAGCGCATTAACTCCGCACAATGCGTTTCTAATAAATCAGCGACTTTATCGAGGAATTGTGCACGAGCCACATGACCCTTTTTATCCCACGCATCAAATGCACTGGTTGCTTGCTGTAAGGCTTTTGATACATCTGCCGCCGTCGCATCGTTGACATAGCCAACGACTAAACGCCGATCATTTGGGCTAGTCACTTCTCGAGCTTGCTGGTGATCAGGAACCGCTGCATTAAATGCGGCTGCGGTATAAACGGTATCGTTAAATTTTTCCATCGCACTGGCGAGTTGTTGCAGCTCATTGTAATCACTCAAATCAATCCCTTGTGAGTTGGTACGTTCTGGTCCGAAGATTTTATTAGGCATAGGAATTCTCGCATTAGGAATAGTTTTATACTGCATAAGTTGTTCAATGGGATTAGTAATCAATTTTTCAATCGGCGTTTTTTTATCAACGATTTGATTAACAAAAGAACTGTTGGCACCATTTTCCAATAAGCGTCGCACCAAATACGGTAACAAGTCTTCATGACTACCAACGGGCGCATAAATACGGCAAGGAATATCAAATTTACTTTTATCTACCAATGTTCGGTGCAACGCATAGCCCATGCCTTGCAAGCTTTGAAACTCAAAATGATACTGCTTATAGTCATCCATCATATTCAAAATGGCGGCGACTGTATAAGCATTATGTGTGGCAAATTGCGGATAAATAGCATCTTGCGCACTCAATAATTTTTTAGCGCAAGCTAGATAACTTATATCTGTTGCGGCTTTACGGGTAAACACCGGATAGCCTTTAAGACCTTCAACCTGCGCTAATTTAATTTCAGTATCCCAGTAAGCACCTTTCACTAAGCGCACTTGTAAACGACGCTTTTGTTGACGGCCTAATGCAATTAACCACTCAATCACTGGGAGAGCACGTTTTTGATACGCTTGCACCGCTAGACCAAAACCTTCCCACTCGGCAAAATCTGGATCGTCAAAAATATTTTGAATAATATCCAAGGACATGTCTAAGCGATACGCTTCTTCCGCATCCACTGTCAGACTAACCTCTGCATCGCGCGCCATGATTGCCAGTGCTTTCAACCGTTGCGTTAAAAAAGGCACTGCTAATTCTTGCTGATTAAATTCATAGCGTGGATAAAGCGCTGAGAGTTTGACGGAAATACTGGGACCATGAAAAATACTTTGCCCATGTGCGGCTTCACCAATCCGTTTAATCGCGTGTTGGTAAGCTTTAAAGTAAGTATCTGCGTCGGCTTGGGTACGGGCCGCTTCACCCAACATATCATAAGAAAAGCTGTAACCAAATTTGACGCTATCTTTAGAGCGTGATATGGCTTCCTCAATCGTGCGGCCAACCACAAACACTTTACTTAGCACTTTAATTGCTTCACGCACAGCTTGGCGAATAACAGGCTCACCACTGCGCCGCACTAAGTTGTGCCACATTTTTTTAAAATAACCACTGAGTTCTTTTGGCTTTAAGATCTTGCCAGTGAGTGCTAATCCCCACGTCGTCATATTCACAAAGCTCGACTCGCTAATACCCAGATGCTTATCCCAGTTTGCACTGGTCAGTTTATCTTTGATTAGCAAGTCTTCGGTTTCTTTGTCGGGAATTCGTAGCAAGGCTTCTGCTAAACACATTAGCATAATGCCTTCTTCAGTTGATAAATCGTAATGCATCATCAGCGCTTCAACACCGCTTTTCTCTTGTTTAGCAGCGCGAACTTTTGCTACTAATTCTGATGCTAAATCAGTAATATTTTTTTGCACGGCTGGGCTAAATTGTAAACCTTCAATTAGCTCGTTAACCGAAGCTGTTTCATCGCGATGATAGGAATCTATAATTTTTTGTCTAAGTGATGTCGGCTCTGTAAAACGATTCATCAACAATTTCATAACTACCCCAAATTACTTGGCACAGCAGCGCTCGCTTGATAGCGCGCTATGCTTTGCTGAATTTCTTCAGCAGCTTCTTCTCTTCCTTCCCATCCTTTTACTTTTACCCATTTATTTGGTTCCAATTCTTTATAGTGCTCAAAAAAGTGCTGCACACTATTTTTAAAAATCTCCGTAACATCGTCCAATGACTGAATATGACTGTATTGCACACAAATTTTTGCCACTGGCACAGCGAGTACTTTCGCATCTAAACCGGCTTCATCTTCCATCTTTAATACGCCAAGTGCACGGCAACGAATTAATGATCCTGGCTGTACCGGCAAGGGTGTCATCACTAACACATCCACCGGATCACCATCTTCTGACAAGGTGCTTGGCACAAAACCGTAGTTGCAAGGATAGTGCATTGCCGTTGGCATAAAACGGTCGACCATTAACAGGCCCGTATCTTTATCAACTTCGTATTTAACAGGTATACCATTTGCGGGGATTTCAATGATCACATTAAAATCGTTAGGGATGCTTTTTCCAGCAGCAATATGTTTTAGCGACATAGTTAACTCCAATGTTTTTTTGTTATTCACAGGCTAAAAAGCCGCGCCATTATAACAAACTTATCAGTGATCTCTTACAAAAAATTACCCGATTCGTCACTTGCTTTTCTGCTCAGAAATCCGCTGGTACGGACACTTTTTTAACATCTTTTCAGGTAAATCTCAATTAATAAATATAGCTTTAAATCAGGCAATTGGGGAATAAATATAAAGTAAAACAGAAGGATGAATAGCTATACTATACTTAAATCAAGAGGTTAGTAGAAAACACCAAAAACGACTAACTGTACGTGAGCCAGCCTCACACCGACAGAATAGGAAACTGACCATTGGCAAACCGCACCACACCATCCCCAACCCTTTGTTCAGCGTTCCAGACTTTTATCGAGGCGCTTATTTTTTTGCAACAAATCAACAAAAATAGTTGAGCAGGATTGATCGCCATGAACTTAAAAGCAAAATACAGCAACCCCAAAATCCTAATTATCGATCACGGGTGTAGCGCGCATGATGCTTATAAAACCAAAATCACCATCCATGGTTGCAATATCGAACGAGCCAATTATCAAAATTTATCTGACATACCACACAACCCAACCTCGCAACATTTAACCCACACCATTAAAGCCTTAGAACAACATCAACAACTACCAGCAGAACCCGCTGCTAAATTTGGCAGCCGGCAATGGAGTTCACACAACGATGAAATACATTGGTCAGGTGGTGCATACAATAATCTTGTGGTTAGAAGTTTTATTCAAGATATTGCAGAGCGTAAAAAAACCGAAAGCCGCATGTATTATCTAGCCAACTTTGATAGCTTAACCAAGCTACCAAATCGTGAACAGTTTAAACAATACGTTGCCCATAAACTTGAAGAAGCGCGCCGCTATCAACAAAAACTAGCGCTGCTCTTTCTAGATCTAGATTATTTTAAGCAAATCAATGATACCTATGGCCATAGCGTTGGTGATGGTTTACTAGAAAGTGTCGCCAAACGAATTAGTGAGTGTTGTCGCCAATCGGACTTTGTAATCCAAGATGGCGCTTATAAAAAAAATGTCATGGCGGCACGTATCGGTGGTGATGAATTTATTATCTTGTTATCGAATATTACTCGCCCACTTGATGTAGCACGCGTGGCAAAACGTATTTTAACCGCGCTTAAAACACCTATCTCCATTAACAATAAATTGATTCAAACCTCAGCCAGTATTGGCATCAGCACCTTTCCAAACGATGGCAGCAGCATTGAAGCCTTGGTACAAAATGCAGATACTGCGATGTATCATGTTAAAGCCAACGGACGTGATAATTATCAATTTTTTTCCACCGCCATGCATACCAAAGCTTTTGAAAAATTATCATTAGAAACCAGCTTACGCCGCGCCCTCGATAATCGTGAAATCTTTTTAAATTACCAACCACGCTTTAACCTTGAAGATAACCAATTGATCGGCGTAGAAGCACTCATTCGTTGGCGACATACAGAGCGCGGTATTATTATGCCCAAAGAGTTTATTAATATTGCCGAAGAAACTGGCGTGATTTTGGAGATTGGCGATTGGGTCTTTACTGAAACTTGCCGCCAAATTCAAAACTGGCTAGTCAGTGGATTAAAGCCTAAAAAAGTCGCTATTAATCTATCTGCCATAGAATTTAAAGATCCACTACTGATCAACCGAATTGAACGGGCGATTCAACAATTTAAGATCCCTAAAAATCTAATCGAAATTGAGATCACTGAATCCACCCTGATGAGCGACCTAGACCGCTCGGCCAAAGTGCTACAGCAATTAAAAAATCTCGGCATCACGATTTCTATTGATAACTTTGGCACTGGCTTTTCGTCATTGCAGTATTTAATGCAATTGCCGCTCGATCAATTAAAAATTGATAAATTATTTATTAGCCAAATTGCCAATGATGATTCAATCAAAACACTAACCAAAGCCATTATTGATATGAGTCATAGTTTAAAATTTAAAGTGTCAGCCGAAGGTGTCGAATCAGAACAACAGTTAAAAATCTTAAAACAGTTTCACTGCGATGAAGCGCAAGGATTTTTATTAAGCCATCCACTCCACTCATTGGATTTGGCCAAAAGATTCAAACCACGCAAATAATCACTCACTACGCTTTTGTTTAAAAAACTGCTTTAAAATATGCTCGCACTGCTCACCCAAAATACCGTCTTGCCATTGCACTTGATGATTTAACGCCGGTTCATCAGCAATGCGAAATACGCTGCGTACCGCACCGGCACGCCTATCCCAAGCACCAAACACCAACTGCTTAATTCGCGCGTGTACAATCGCCCCCATGCACATCGCACAAGGTTCCAATGTCACATAAAGCGTGGCATCGGTTAAACGATAATTTTGCAAATAGCTCGCCGCTTGACGCAACGCAAGCATTTCAGCGTGCGCGCTTGGATCATGCAGTTTAATCGGCTGATTAAAACCTTCACCAATAATTTGATTATCCAACACAACCACCGCACCAACCGGCACTTCATGCTGTTGCGCTGCCTGTTCAGCTAAATCTAAAGCCCGCGCCATCCATTGTTGGTGAGTCATGCGTTACTCCCACTGCCAGCCAGCTAAAAAGAATGCTCAATAGCCACTGCATTATTTTTGCGTAATGATGAAAAAACAAAAAGGCCACCATAATGGGAAAAAATTGACGCATAACCAAACCCCGTCAACTGGCTCAAATCAAACAACTCGTCAAGTGGCAACTCTTTTGGCATATCAGCGAGAGTGTCAAAAGTAAGAACCACCTCTGCAACCGTTTTAGTCGTTTGAGAATACAACCGCACCACCAAGCTTAACGCTTCAGTGCACGGATAAATTTTTTCATACGCCGTTAAATGAATCACTGTCGGTAAATCCGCAGAAACCACGAACCAATGAAAACGTTTTGGAGGGCGCTTTTCATGCACAACCCCGAGCGAACACTCATAAGGCAAAGACACATCGGCCGCAATTTTGTCACTCATTGCAGTCACAATACGAGCCGGCAAATCCCAATCTTTTCTAGCAAAACTGAGTTCCGAGCGCCCTGCATTCAACACCGTCGCACTTGTCAATATTTGCTCGTCATTAACAATGTAGGCGCCTTTTGAAAACTTGGGATAAACGATGACTTGCGGTACTCGCCCATACACCGTAGGCAACATCATATAAGCAGGCTTGGTTGATTGAATGGAATTAGTTTGATGGGCACTATAGTCAAAATTGGAGTGAGTGACTTGAACTTCCGCTGTCGCTGTATCGGTCCAAATCACCAATAAGCGCGTAAAGCTAGAGCTCGATTCAAAGTGCAACGTTCCCCAACCCATATCGCCATTTAAAAATTCATGTAACTTGGGGAAAATGGCTGCGGCATCAAACACCAGCGTGGCAAAAGGTGCTAAAGACGGTATCGTAAATTCAATCCTTTTTTCTGTGCCATCGGACTTGGTCACCACAAATAAAGCGGTTTGCTCAGCTAATTTGACATGCCCATTATGAAAGACTGCCTGATTGCGGATTGTCGATGCAGCTCTTAAAGTCCAGCAGCTTTCACGTGCTTGGATGATCGCCTTATCATCTTCCAGCTCAATTAAAGAGTGATTTCTTCCATAGCTATGCACCATTGCAACACCATTTTGGGTTTCATAAACACCCATGATTGCTGCATAGGGGATACGAAGATTTTTACTGGAAAATGCTTCAACCTCTACCGAACCTTCTTCAATGTCGACCACCTCAAGATTAATCACGTTACCTTGCTTAAACTCAACTTGATTACGCTTAATCAAATCGCCCTTCATATTGCGGTAAGTCACCACAATCCCGACGTCTAAATGATTTTTGAAATCCCAATAATTACTAAAGGAGATGGTTGTTTTAATGTCTTTTGGTTTATAAAAAATGGCAGATGAACGAAACGCTGCGCCAAAATCTGCAGCATAGTTTGACTCTTGATTGATTAAGCGGCCCATATTTTCATCCTTTTTTTATTTAGCACTCGGCCTAGCAGCTTATCTTTAAAC
>CAYXLV010000100.1:0-6988 GCA_964465995.1 uncultured Coxiellaceae bacterium
ACCCCCAAGCGCGTGCGCATTCACACGATTGATGCATTATGTGCGAGTCTTAATGCACGTATTCCCACCTTATCTGGTTGCGGTGCACAACCACAGATTATTGAAGATGCCAACGAGCTTTATCAAGAAGCTGCGCAACGCTTAATAACCAGTCTAAAAGAAAAACCCGCATGGGCGAATGCATTAACTCAATGTTTACTGCACCTAGATAA
This sequence comes from uncultured Coxiellaceae bacterium, assembly GCA_964465995.1. Lineage (GTDB taxonomy): Bacteria > Pseudomonadota > Gammaproteobacteria > Coxiellales > Coxiellaceae > CAYXLV01. Next base: position 213 of record CAYXLV010000100.1, read on the forward strand.
TCGCGTGTATCAGTTAGAAGCGTTGTGCATGACCATGTTGAGTAAACGTGAACAATGGTTGCGGCATATTATTCCTTATCAAGCATCACCAGACGCGTTGCAATTATTATTAGAAGAAAGCTTAGCCAATATTGCTATTGAAGCGATGCAAACTGCCGCAGCAATGATTACGCCCGATCTGGCTAAGCAATTATTACCTTTAGCCAGCTCAGCAGCTTACTACTTTCAAGAAAACGATCCCACACAATCCATCTGCTTGCTACGCGGCATTCATGAGTTACCCGACACCACCCTGGCTGAATTTACGCAGTGGCATGCGCTGGCAAGTTTATTACTGACTCAAAAAGGCGAATGGCGTCGTCGCATTACTAAAGCCAATGGCTTTCCCGCAAAAACAACTGCCAAAGATCAAATGCAAGCGTTGTTGTCGACCTTGAGTGATAATGAAAACCTGCGCTCTGCCTTAGCTAATTTATTGGAATGCCCGCCCACCGAATATACATCGACGCAGTGGCAAGCCATTAGTGCATTTATGGAGATACTGCCGATTTTAAGCGCGCAATTAACGCTAGTGTTTCAAGAGCGCGGTTGTGTGGATTTTATTGAATTAAACTTAGCCGCTAAACGTGCACTCGGTTCACCAGAGGCTCCAACCGAGTTGGCGCTGTATTTGGATTATCAAATTCAACATTTATTGGTTGACGAGTTTCAAGATACTTCCATTTTACAATTTGAATTACTCACTCAATTAGTTTCCGGTTGGCAACCGCAGGATGGGCGCACGATTTTTCTAGTGGGCGATCCAATGCAATCGATTTATCGTTTTCGTAATGCCGAAGTCGGTTTATTTTTACGAGCTAAGCATCATGGCATTGCTGATATTCCATTAGTGTTTTTACAACTCACACGAAACTTTCGCTCACAAGCCAATGTTGTCCATTGGATCAACCAGCATTTTGCCACGATTTTTCCAGCAACGGATAATATCACCAGCGGTGCCATTCCATATACACCTGCCACTGCAACCCAAAGTGCAACGGCCGATAAGATTCAATGTGTCGGCGTATGGACCCCGGACGAAGAGGCGGCCAAAGTGGTTGAGCTTGTCCAACACTATCAACAACAATCCCCTACTAGCAGCATGGCAATCTTAGTGCGCTCACGCACGCATTTGCAGCATATTCTCCCCGCCTTGCATGCCGCGCAAATTGCTTTTCAAGCGGTCGATATTGAACCGTTGGCGCATTGCATGGAAATTCAAGATCTGTTGCATCTCACTCGCGCACTATTACATCTTGAAGATCGGATTGCTTGGTTAAGTGTCTTACGCGCACCTTGGTGTGGTTTAAAGCTCGCTGATATTCATGTCATTGCACAAGAAACGACTGGAATACCATTGTGGGATACACTCAGTGAAAGCATGACCATGGCGAGATTAAGTGATGATGCAAAACAACGTTTGCAACGCGTGCTCCCAATTCTCACCCATAGCCTAAATTCACTCGGCCGCTTACCACTCGCACAATGGATTGAAGGTACCTGGTTAAGTTTAGGTGGACCGGCCACACTGACTCAACCGCAAGCCTTGAGTAATGTGAATTTATTTTTTAAATGTCTTAATGAACTAGAGCAACAAACCATTGCCATCAATACAAAAGTTTTAACGGCAAAAATCAACAAACTCTATGCCAAGCAACAAACCACCGATCAACGCTTGCAAATTATGACAATTCATAAAGCGAAAGGTTTGGAATTTGATCATGTATTTATCCCGCAACTACAACGCAAAACCAATATTGATAAGAACCAATTATTAATGTGGTTAGAACGACCCAAAGATATTGGCGATCCCGATTTAATTTTTGCACCAATTAAAGATTGCTATGCCCACGACGATGCGATTTATCAATATCTGCGTTCCGTTGAAAAAACCAAGGCTGATTTGGAAACAGCACGTTTGTTTTATGTCGCTGCAACTCGTGCTAAAAAGTCAATTCATTTACTCACTCAACTAACCCTCGATGAAAAAAATGCGCTTAAAAAGCCAGCAACTGGATCGTTTATCGATTTACTATGGCCAAGTTATCACGCAGAACTAAAGCAGCATTGTTCAGCGGCGGCTGCAGAAATTGATGTCAGTGATCAAGTTGCATGGCTGGCACCTACTTTGCAACGTTTAACCACCGACTGGAACTTACCCTTGCTGGAGAGTGGTTTTAATCCACAGCCCGCCACTGCACCACCCATGATTACCGGACAACAGCAAGATTTAAGCGATTCATTCGACAGCGCCTCTGCACGAACAGTCGGCACCATCGTGCACCAAGTGCTAGAACGCATTGGTAACGTCGGCTGTGAACATTGGCATGCATCGCAACTACAACAATTGCAAACACAATGGCCGCAACAACTACGCCAACAAGGCATTCCAATCGATGAGATACCTACGCACGTCACCACTATTACTGCAACGATCCAGCAAATCTTAACCAGCGAGCGGGGACGTTGGATTTTATCCGGCCAACATCAGGCAGCCAGTTGCGAATATCCACTCAGCACTTTGCTAAATAATAAATTAGTGAATGTTGTGATTGATCGCACCTTTATTGATAACACCCAAACGCGCTGGATTATCGATTATAAAACCGCCACTCCGCATACTGATTTAGCCGAATTTTATCAACAGCAACAGCAAGCTTATACCAAACAACTCCAACAATATCGCTTGATTATGCAACGCTACGACAACACGCCAATTCGCACAGCACTGTACTTCCCCTTGTGTGATGGCTGGTTAGAAATTGAGGAAACGATTGAGGTATAATCCCCTTGCACCTACCCCGAGGATATCGCTATGGCAGAGGATATTTCAAAAAAATTAATTGTGGGCATCTCATCCAGCGCATTATTTGATTTAGCTGAGAGCCACCAAGTCTTTGAAGAGCAAGGCGTTGACCAATACGCCCGCTATCAAATTGAACATGAAAATGACATCTTAAAACCTGGCTTTGCCTTTCCACTGGTTAAAAAATTCTTAAATTTAAATCAACATGGTCAACTCGTCGAAGTGATTTTATTATCACGCAACAGCGCCGACACAGGTTTACGCGTGTTTAATAGCATCAAACATTATGAACTCAACATTACCCGTGCCGCATTCACTAGCGGCGGCAGCCCTTATCCTTACGTGCAAGCGTTTGGTTCACATTTATTCTTATCAGCCAATCATCAAGATGTTAAAGATGCACTTTGCGCCGGCTGTGCCGCAGCCACCATTTTATCGACCAATACTGCCAGCGCGAACACTGATGAATTACGCATTGCTTTCGATGGTGATGCCGTGGTTTTTACAGATGAATCAGAACGTATTTACCAAGAACAAGGCTTAGATGCCTTTAATCAAAACGAAACCCAACAAGCGCAAAACCCATTACCCGGCGGCCCTTTTAAAGGCTTTCTCAACGCATTGCAAAAAATCCAACAAGTTTTTCCAAGCAACAACTGCCCAATTCGTACCGCTTTAGTAACGGCACGCTCAGCCCCCGCACATGAACGCGTCATCCGCACTTTGCGTGCTTGGGATATTCGAATTGATGAAGCATTATTTTTAGGCGGTTTAACTAAACGTGATTTTCTAAAAGCCTTTGTCGCTGATATTTTTTTCGACGATCAAAAAGGACATTGCGATAAAGCAAAATCGCATGTATCAACTGGGCATGTGCCTAATGGAATTAGAAATTTATAGCATACCGCAATCTAAGTAGCCTAGCATAAGCCACGCTACTTTTTGTATCCATTTGATGTTGATACAGCATTTTCATTGCACTGTTGGCTATCACCCATTTGAAAAAATGCATTTGAATTATTGTTATTCGATAAACATGCTTTTTTTATAGATGCTTTAACCAAGATTGTATTATTTTGCCTATTGAGCTTCTTGGATGTAGAAAAGCCTTTTTCTTGAAAAAGCTTTTCAACTTGAAACGACTGATTAATGACTTCCACCATTAATTTTTCAGGCATCTCACAAGACCAAGTGAAACTATTATCTACCCCAGCCTGCAGCACACCAGGAACAACACCTTCCTCTCGTGGCAGCTTATCCAGGTCAGACTGTAGCAGTGTTTTTTGGATAAGCAAAAGAACATCAGCAAGCACTTCACTTTCTAAAAAAAAGCGGCTAAGCACACCTTCAGGATATAAAACAGAACTACACTCGGATAGAGAAAAGCTCTTGCCTACTGCACTACAAAAATATATAAAAACATTTTGCAGCCCTATATCTTTAGCAAACTGCGGCGAAAGGAAATAATTACTCGAGTTTTCACCAAAACCATATTTTTCACGCAGAACATCATTTACCAAGTAGCTTCTTACACCTTTCCCTAGATCTAAAAAAATAGGTAGATATTCTAAACAACGTAAGAGACCTGCAAACAAATCTATCTCGAACAACCCCTGCGGTTGTAATTGAGTATTTCGAACCTCATTAAATTCATCGGGAGTCAATCTCATTATCCCAGCCAAAAGTTTTAAAAGCGTAGAGTTAAATGAATTGCAGACTTGCTTGATATCAACCTGACTAGGCTCTATATCAACCTGACTAGGCTCTTTATCATACTGTTTTAAACGAGTATTAAAGGTTATGCTCATGCAATCATAAAGACGTAAAACAAGCTCTTGGACATTAGCAGAGGCATTAATGAAAACGGGTTTATTATGGGAAATTGGTTTTAGAGTGTTTTTGTTAAACAGATGAAAAGAGCCACTCTCACCACGCGCCATCCAATACCGAAGCCCGTAGTCCCAAACAGCAAGCTCACCTTTTGGGATATCGCGCACCGCCTGAAGGGCAAAAGTTTGTCTACCATTAATGGTTATGGAGGTATGAGAAAAATTGGCATCCTGAATTATTGCTTTCTGCTCTTGTAGCAATTTTATAAAGTCATCATGTAAAACTGCAGACATGTAACTGGAACCGTTAATTGCATCAGAACTCAATGCATGCTGAAGAAATCGAGCAATATTCCCCGACTCTTTAGCTGAATATGGCTGCCCAGCGATATCAAGCAACGCATAATCATCATCAGGGTCATTCTTGTTTGTTACTGCACCCGCATAAAATATAATCTCACCTTTTTGAATGGGACGACGCGCTATAACACCGAAACCAAGACCGCCCATATTGACTAGGGCAAACATCTCCGTTGCTTTTTTTGTTTCTGCAAAAGGGTTTTCAGGCTGGTATCCTGGAAGAGATTCAGTCCACGAGAATTTAAATTTTTGCTCGAGCTCGGGTATGGTCAGATAAATAGTTTGATCTTGATCATAAACCTCAAAAACCAGCTGATCAGTATTCGCTGGCAAGCTATTTTTATTTGCTGTTGAAACTGTAGAATTGTTTGTATTATTTAACTTGTTTTTATTCTTATTGTTATTCTTATTCTTGTTTTTCTTCGTACCCATTTCAACACTACCTCATCGCTAATAAATGGTGTGATCATAATGTAGAAATACTAGGCCTGCAATAAAAAAATACTTAAGGATATCTTAAAAAAGACGGCAAATCGGCTGATTCGTACAGTACCTAGGCCTACTGCCCTCAGTAGCTATGTCTGAGCTTCTTTAGATAAAGAGCCAAGTTGATGACAACCCGCCTCATAAGCCAATCCAAACACAACTACACTCACCACTGCAATCACCAAAAAATCCCACCCAAATGCAATATAATGACGGCCACTACCAAACGCACCGCAATAACTCACCGCGCCCATCAGCGCAATATAAACAAAGATCCACCAAGATTGCCGCCAACGAATTGGAATCGATTGCCCCATTGCAGTCAATTTATAAATAATCAAAACTCCATAACCAATTGCCATGGCCACTAACACTTTTGCAATAATCATCCAACCCGTCCAATACACGAGTAAGTTACAAATATAAAACGCGAGTAGAGAAATGAAATTAGCCGCCGGCAAACGAAATGGACGCGGCTGATTAGGAAGTGTTTTACGTAACACCACTAACGCCAATGGCCCCACCGCATACGCAAGCACTAATGCGGAGACTAAAAACTCAACCATGGATTGCCAGGAAGGAAACGGTAAAAACAATAACAACCCAACTAAAAAATTTAACAATAAAATTCTAACCGGTATACCAAAACGATTTAAACGCATTAACCAGCGTGGCAAATAACCATTTTCGCCCATGGCGTATGCCGTACGTGCGGTGCTTGCCGTGTAAATCAGTGCAGTACCGAAAGGAGATATTACCGCACCAACCAAAATCATATCCGCCAACCAAAACAAACCTGCGCTTTTAGAGATTCCAGAAAAGGGTCCTGCATCGCTGCTAAAACTTAAAGCAGACCAACCGTGTAAAAAATCACTGGGATTTAAGACAGCAATAAAAGCGATTTGTAAAACCACATAGAAAATAATGCAAAATAATAATGCACCTAAAATGGCAAATGGTATGGAGCGTTGCGGATTTTTCGCTTCACCAGCTAATTGTACCGCTGGACTAAACCCAATGAATGAAAAAATAACCCCCGCTAAGGGCAAGGCGGTTAAGACACCTTTTATTCCAGTTGGTGCAAAGCCATGTAATTTAAAGTTATTAAAATGTGCGTTAGTTAGCAAGAAAGCCACAATAGTTACAATAGGAATAACCAGTTTTACCAACACGACCAATGTGTTGGTTTTAGCCAATAATTTAACCCCAAATAAATTGACCAAACATAATCCAAAGAGAATTGCAGCCGCTAATAG
>CAYXLV010000101.1:0-6974 GCA_964465995.1 uncultured Coxiellaceae bacterium
TATGCTCAATTGGGACAATTAGCAGGTGCGTCCTGGTCTCCATGAGGGGGCGATGACGTTTGGCATTTTGGAGCGATTTAGTAGTGGTGCGGGTGCTATTTTTAATTCACCGTAGCGGTGGTTGATTTGATCTACTACGGCGTTAACTTGTTGGCGATGGTAGTCTGGTGTTGCAAATAAATCGGTTTGGATCATGCAGGGTAGTGGGTCCAGTGCGGTAATTTGTACTTGTCTAATGGCGACTTTTGCGTGCCAGTGTTGTTGTAGCATTGACTGACAAAGCTGATAAATTGCATGGCCATCATCCGTGGGGTAGTCGACTTGGTATTTGCCGCCTAGCCAACCAAAGTCATAGGTTTTAAAACCGATAAAAAAATGCTGTGCGCTAAGCTCATGTCGGCGCAAGCGCGCGGCGAGTTTTTCGCTCATGTGCATCAAATAAGTCAGCACGGTGTTGCGGTCTCTGGTGTTGGGGGGCAGCACTTTACCGTGCCCCATTGATTTTGGATCATCAACGGTTGTTTTAACTGGATCAGGATCAGCGCCTTGGCACATATACCAAATACGTCGGCCAATATTGCCAAAACGTTTTGCCAATATGCTAATCGGTAATTTTTCCATATCTCCACAAGTGAACACGCCATAATTGGCGAGAAAATTTCCGATGCCGGTGGCAATGCCGCATAAGTCAGTGACGGGCACATCTTTTAAGGTGTCTTTCGCTGCCCATGGTGGGATCACGGTAAAGCCATTGGGTTTTTCTAATTTCGCTGCGTATTTTGCGGTGGTTTTATCGCCACTCACACCAACCGAGCAATGCAAGCCCGACGCTTCCCACACTTTTTGCTTGGCCATTTTGCCCATGGTGATGGGGCTGCCATGCAATTGTTGGCAGTGGGTGACATCTAAGAAGGCTTCATCAACCGAAAAAATTTCGATATCCGGAGTGACATCGGTTAAAGCTTGCATGATCTTGGTCGACACTTGGGCATAACGTCTGGGGCGCGATGGTTGTTGGATAAGATTTGGGCAAAGTTGGCGCGCATCGCGTAGGCGCATACCGGTTTTAATGCCAAAGGCGCGTGCTTCATAAGAGCAGGTGATGATGCAGCTGCCTTGTTCACCATTGGTTACAGCGACTGGCTGCTCGCGCAACTTGGGAAAATCCAATTGCTCAATCGATGCAAAAAAAGCATTCATATCGACGAGAATAATGGCACGTGGCCAGGGAAGAGTAGGGTGTGTATTCATAAGCGCGAGAGTACTTAGTGAGTACCTAACTGTCAAGAGAGCAAGCTGGCATTCGCGTGATCGCAATAAGTTGGATATACTAATTCGCAGTTAAAACAGATGGTTATCTTTATGAGTGAATCGCTATCGAAACGCATGTTAATTTACGGTTGGTTAGTCTGCATTCTCGCCGCTTTATTTTATTGTTATGAATATCTTTTACGTATCGAACCCAGTGTAATGATCCCAGCGCTTAAAGCGCATTTTGCTATTAGTAGTGAAGGCTTAGGCATCTTAGTCGGGATGTATTATTTTGCCTACACGCCAATGCAGATCGTGGTGGGTGTGGTGTTGGATTATTATGGCGTGCGCCGCGTATTAACCGGTGCGGTGCTACTTTGCGTGGTGGGCAGTTTTTTATTTGTGATAACGCACCAAGTGGTGATTGCAGCGATTGGGCGTTTTTTAATTGGTGTGGGAAGTTCCTTTGCTTTTGTAGGTGTTTTGAAATTAGCAGCGTCTTGGTTGCCCCGTAATCGCTTTGCTTTTTTTGTTGGTATTACAACGCTGCTAGGGATGGCGGGAGCGATTTTTGGCGATGTGGTGTTGTCATGGTTGGTGACCACAGTGGGTTGGCGCTTAATTATGTTGCACAGCGCGTTGGTTGGTTTGGTATTAGCACCATTGTTTTATTTACTGTTAGGTCGTAAAACGCCCGTGCGGATGCGTAAAAAACATGTGATTACCTGGCGAGAAACGTTAGCGACTCTGAAAAAATTAGTGGTGCATCGTGAGATTATTTTGGCCGGTGTGATTGGCGGTATTTTGTATTTATCCATGTCGGTGATTGCCGAACTTTGGGGTGTAAATTTTATTCATACTTTAACCCATTTAACGAAAACCGAATCGGCAGATTTAAATGCGTTGATTTTCTTTGGCTGGATGGTCGGTAGTCCAATTAGCGGTTGGTTGTCAGATCATTTAAAAACCCGTCGGTGGTTATTAATTGTCGGCAGTTTATTAGCAGCATTTACGTTTACCCTCGTTTTATTTTTTCCACATTTGCCGGATTGGGCGATTGGTACTTTATTATTTTTATTTGGGGTTTTTGGTAGCGTAGAAGTACTGGTGTTTGCCGTTGGACACGATATTATTAGCCTCAAATTTGTCGCCACCGCAGTTGCCTTAATTAATTTGCTGACTATGCTAGGTGGCCTGATTTTTCAACCGCTCACCGGTGTGTTAATCAAAAATATTGCGCCGCAAGCTGAAGCTTATCAAATTGCCTTAGGCTTGGTGCCATTAATGATGCTAGTAGCCGCTGGGCTAGCTTTTTTTATGAGAGAAACGTATGGAACAGAACAAAAAATCTGACAATCATCTTGGGCAGGTTCGTTGGAAATGCCGTCGCGGTATGCTGGAATTGGATTTATTGCTGAATCGTTTTGTTGACGCGCAGTATGTGCAACTCAGTGCTGCAGAACAACAAGACTTTCTTCGTTTATTGGATGAAACCGATGTCGTATTATGGGACTGGTTTTTACGTCAAAGCGAGCCACAAGATAAACGGTTAGCCGCCATGGTGGAGTGTATTCTTAAGCAAGGAGGTATGAATGCGAAATAGTAGGCGTTTGATAGGGATTTTCTTCAGTGTATTTATTTTTTTTACAACAAATAGCGCGTTAGCTGAAACCACTGCATCGACCACTCCAAACCATCATGCCATACCGAAAAAATCTTTACCTCATTCTTATGCCGATGCGGTGAAGTTAGCAGCACCCGCCGTAGTGAATGTGTATGCAATTCGCAATAATAATTCGCAAGCTTCTACTAACACACCATCACGTCAAAAAAAACCTAACCAAGAACGGCCGCGTCGTTATGGATTTGGGTCAGGTGTGATTATTGATACGCAAGGTTACATATTAACGAACGCACATGTGGTGCGCAAAGCAGTGCGTGTATTGGTGGTGTTGCCAGATGGTCGTAAAACACCGGCTAAAATTATTGGTACGGATCCAGAAACGGATTTAGCGGTTTTAAGAATTCAGTTAACAGGTTTAAAACCGATTGCTCTTGGTAATTCTGATCACGTGGAAGTGGGTGATATTGTATTGGCGATTGGTAATCCGTTTGGTTTAGGGCAAACGGTGACGCAAGGGATTGTTAGTGCGATTGGACGTAATACGATTGGTATTAATCAGCTTGAAGATTATATTCAAACGGATGCAGCGATTAATCCGGGTAATTCTGGGGGCGCTTTAATTAATACAACGGGACAATTGGTAGGGATTAATACGGGGATTTATTCACGTTCTGGTGGCTTTCAAGGAGTTGGTTTTGCGATTCCTGTGAATGTGGCGATGAATATCATGAATCAAATTATTAAATTTGGTTTAGTTAAGCGCGGTTGGTTAGGTGTCAGAGTGCGCACTTTAACCTATGGATTAGCCCGCGAACTGCGCAGTCATACTTCAACCGGTGTGGTCGTGGTTGAGGTCATGCCTAATTCACCGGCGGCTAAAATCGGTTTGCAGCCGAATGATATTATTACCAATATTAATCGCAATCAAATTAGCAATGCGCAGGGTTTTTTAAGTTTTATTGCGCAGCGCGAGCCTGGTACGACAATTCGGATGCGTTATATTCGCAACAATAAGCCACGGATTGTGTCGGTTAAAGTGGCGGTGCGTCCACCGATGCCGGTGATTGATGATCGAGCAGCACTGCCTGGACAAAAAAGTATTGTGCCCGATGATCGAGGTGTGGTGCCGCCGGCAAAGCGGCCACAACAACCTAAGAATAATGTTGTGGTGCCAGACGATCGTTAGGGTGAATCAATATTCACCCTTGCTCTTGTCGATGCATTAGTGAGTGGGTTGAGAGGCCGCTGTTTTTTGCGCAGTTTCAAGGACATCAACACACTGCTGAATTGCTTGATAAAAAGACGTTAATCGTTGGATTGGATTTTTTTGCTGGCTATAGCTTGTCCAACGCGTTTCCAACACACTGTCTAACTTACTTTTTTCTTGGTCAGAGCACTGCGCTAAATAATTTCTAGCATCATCAAACATTTTTTCAGAATCGGTTGGTGAACCGGCGAGTACGATTTGTGAATAAAGTATATGTTTGATGAGAGATTTTATTTCGCTATTTTTGTTGAATGTAGTGCCTACTTGCATCAGTGCTTGGCGAATTTGGATGGCGCGATGGTTATGGCGATTTTTACTATAGAATGAGATTGTATTGAAGGGGGATATATAGTTATTTAATATGGTGACTATATCGTTGATCATTTTTTGAGAACTTGATGTGTCCTCTTCGTTTTGAGGGGGACTACTAGAAAATAAGTTGCTAGTAGTAGGCGTTTTTTCCTCAACAACAGGCTTAACTTCCTTGGCTGCAGTTTGGTTTTCATTATTTTTAACGTCATCATGAGGTATTTCTTCCTCAATATTAGGTTTAATTTTTTTTGGTGCATCTTGTTTGTTGCTATTTTGAATTTCTGGGCTGTTAGAGCTAACTTGCAAGGCTTCTGTTTGCGCTTGCTGTGGAGAGTTTGGATCCACCATTTCACTCTTGTTGTTATTGCTATTTAGATTAGCATGAACCTCAGGGGGCGGTTCAGAAAATGTTTCTTTCTCAACAGCAGGTTCGATTTCTTTGGGTGCATCTTGTTTGTTGCTGTTTAGATTGACACGAATCTCAGGGTTCAGGTTATTAAATGACATTTCGTGTTCATTCAATATTGCTTTTACAGGATATACTTTCAAATCCTTGGATTTCAAGCCTCCTTTATTGTCATATACATTGAGCTGTATATTGAGGCCATCGGTAAACAGCTTGACTTCAGCAGAGTCATCGAAGGTACCCTCGGGTAAATCGATGTTATTGATTTTTAAAATGTCGTTTTGTTTGATTATCCATATCGTGCTAGCTTTGCCGCTTGTGGTCACTAAATAAAGTTCGTTTTCAAAATATTTCATTGTAATAGGCGTTTCATCACCAAGATCGAGTAAGGCTTCAAGCTGAGGTTGTTGATTTTGGCTATGAAAATCAGTGTCTAGTCGGTAGAGTGTGCCTTGGCTAAGGACAAATAAATTTTTGCCCTCTTGATCAAAAGCAACATCAGAGAATCGTTTTCTTTTATCAAAGTAACGGGTCTGGTTTTTCTGCTCAAGTAAGTCGATTGTAAAAATTATTTTTGATGTGAGTCGATTAAAACAGACGAGTCGTGTTTTAACTGATGGGTAGAACTGCATTGCCAACCCTGTTTCGCTTGGTTGAGTTCCCTTATCGATTATTTCATCAAAAATTGAATCTGAATCTGCAATAGGTAATGCTACGAGCACTTGATTGCCCTTGGCCGCGCTGTCAATGGATCTAACGTCTGTGCGATGTGCTATTTCAGACTTTAGCTTAACCGCCGTCGACTCTAATTGTAAATTTTTGTCTTTGTTTATGGGAAAAAGTTTAATGCTTGGGCCGTTGCTAGCTTTAGCCACAGTTAGAACATAGGTGTCATGTAGTTTCATGTATTCCAATTTAGTATATTTTTCTAGCCAGAGGTCTGTTTTGAGAAGCTCTTTACCTACGTGAGTTATCGAAATTCCTGCTGAGCCCATTTTATCATCGTTATAGCCAATAACAGTGGGTTGCTGTTCATTTTGCTTGGTTCGCAGTATGTGATCGTTTGGTAAAACAAAATCCCATAACTTCATAAGAAGACTGGCTATTTGGTTGTTATAATCTGTGGTTTCTTTCTTATTGTTTGTGACCCTTATTTTTTCTTCAATTTGGTCTGAGAATATTCCCCCTAATAATTTTTTCTTGCGTTCTTCAGTTAGTTTTTCAGGCGGGGTAATAATGGGTGAGTTGTTATTGTTATTGGCAATAGTTGCCCGAGTTTTATAATCGGTTTCTATAAGTTTAGTTGGGGTTGCTTTTATGTTTTTGAGTTCGTAGTGCTTAAGTGTATTTGAGTTATCGTTATTGTTATCGTTATTGGCTTGTTGATTCGTTACCCATGTTTCTAGGAAACTGATAAATTGAAGTAGTATGTGATTTGGTTGATTGATCTCTTTATTGCTGAGAAGATTTTTAAGTCTTGTGATAACCTCCTGGTCTTCTATTTTTTCAACAGGGTAATAACAATTAATTTCAACGATTTTATCTAAATCATCCAATGTTATGTTGGTCTCATGTTCGTCTGCATATAACTTGAGTGTTTCCCTTACAGCGATACTAAAGGTGTTTGTAGGAGCATAATAAAAATTATTGCAGTTAGAGAGCCATTGAAAATGATCAGTATAGCGAGTAAGTTCATGAATATTTTTTGGCATGTTGTTTTCTCCATGTGCTGAGTATAGGTGGCCTATCTATGTGCAGAATATTTTAGGGCGGACTATGCCTTATCTGGACATTTTTTGCAACCTTGGTTCTTATTAAGGTTTGGGGTTTTGGATTGTGCGATCAAGTCGCACAATGACAGTGGCTTGTGCACAATGACGGTGGTTTTCCATAACAACGGTGGTCAGCGAACTGGCTAGTCTTAGTACGCCCTTAATTAACGCCGCTTAACTTGAGTGACGCCAGGAATTTGGCGTAGTTGGTTGATGATTTTATTCAATGGCTCCAGGCTTTTAATTTCAACGGTGAGATTAATATGGGCGAGGTTTTCAATTTTATTAACGCGGGTGGTGAGGCCGAGTACGGTGATATTTTCCGTTGCAATGATATTACTG
>CAYXLV010000102.1:0-6962 GCA_964465995.1 uncultured Coxiellaceae bacterium
TGGTTAATGCTATTAGTGGTTGTCGCCGAGCTATACCAACTAATTGAGGCAGTTGGCGTGTTTGATATTGTTTATCTATCATGCCAGTTAGCATAAAGGCCCCTGCTTTGTAGATACCATGGAATATCAAGAAAACTGCAAATGCTTCGATCGGTAATAACGTTTTACCGCCTAACAGATAAACCATCACGCCAAGTGCAAATATGGTTGTGTATGCCAAAATTGCCTTTAAGTCATTTTTAAACACACTCAGTAAGCTTGATAGCAACATTGTGATAAGCCCAATGACTGATAACACTGGATACCATAGCGCCAAGTGGCTAAACGCTGGGTGAAATCTTGCCAAAAGATAAATACCCGCATTGACCATTGTGGCGGAATGTAAATAAGCGCTAACCGGTGTGGGTGCTTTCATCGCACCGGTTAGCCAAAAGTAAAATGGAAACTGTGCTGATTTTGTAATTGCACCAACAAGCAGTAGATAAAAAGCGACTTGTGCCGAAAAAGAATCTATTGAGGATAGCTTTGCAATGGCAAGACTGATCGACCAGGTGTCAGTAAGCTGGTTAATGATAATAAAGCCTGTCAATAAAACTAGCCCGCCAAGCACACCAATAAAGAGACTATTAAAAGCAGCAAGATTTGCTGATTTATCGGTCACCTTGAATTGGATTAACAAATAGGAAGTGATTGAGGTGAGTTCCCAACTTAGAAATAACATAATCATATCATTACTGATCACAATACCTAGCATACTAATTGCAAACAGTTGTAGTAATGATAATAATTTGGGGCGTTCGGTTGGCGAGTATTTTGTATAAGCCCAGGCATAAATAAAGACTAAAATACCAATCAGTGCTATTAAAATCGCAAATAAATATGACAATCCATCGAGATGGTAGGCAATATGAATACCCAGCATGCTAACCCAAGTTAGCTTAGCAAACGTGAATAGTGGAATGGCGCCGGTGGCCCATAAGGCAATGAAGAGCCAATAAATGCAGGTGACCGCAAGTGATAGTAGCGTCGTGCGATAAGCTAGCAGCATAGCAATCAGGATGCCAATGCAAATATAAACGCTCATATCCATAATGCTAAGTTATTTTCCTTATTTACATTTAAGCAAGTAAAGTCAACCGGTCAATGGTGTTGTCAATAATACGGTGACACAAGTGTCTAGCACTGCTATGACTAAAGCTGCGAATGTCATTACCATGCCTGCTACTCGAAAAGAATATTGGGGAGGTGCGAGTTGCTCGAAGTAGATTAGTCCAAATGCATGGGTATAGCGCCCTACTACTAGTAGCGCTGAATTTAATATAAAGATGCTTAAGTGGCCGTGTATTATTACGCAAAATAACAGCACAATTAAGCAATAACAGGAATAGCTAATAAAATTACTTTGTGCACTTTGGTAGGCTTGAAATTTTTGATTTGAATTAGAGGTTCCGTAAGCTAATTTCAGTGCCCGGCGTTGTTTGATAACGCCAAAGCTTAAGAATAAAAGTAATGGTGATAACAATAATAGATCAAGTGTGAAGATAAGTTGGAGCATTAACTCAGGTTCCTTCCTGTAAAGCGTTTTATAAAACCCGCTTAGTAAATCAGATACGCTGCAGTTTGACAAATTTGTGACTCTAGTGTGACCAGAGATGAGATGCTAGAATGCGGCAAGCATTCATAGGAAATGAAAAGAGCACATGGAAAATCAAATTGGCTATGGTAAAAAATTAGTCACATTAAGCAGAGAAGCACTGCGAGTCATTTTTATATACAGCCTAGCAATTGCTATTTTATCGCTGGTTATCCCTATCTCTGTTCAAACTCTTATCAATGTTGTTTCTTTTGGCACCCTGCTCCAACCGATTATTGTGTTATCCATTGTGCTGCTCGTCGTGCTAGCGATTATTGCAAGCATTCGTGTCGCGCAGTCGATAGTGGTTGAGTCCATTCAACAACATCTTTTTACTAAACTTGGGTTGGAGATTGCTGATTTTTTACCAAAAATCAAGATGAGTCACTATGAAAGCCATCGTGCCAATGAACTGGTGAATCACTTTTTTGAAATACAGACCATCCAAAAAGCATTGGCTACCTTATTAATAACGGGAATTGAAATTGTTTTGGTTGCTATTTTTAGCATGATACTCATTGCGTTTTATCATCCATTATTATTGTTATTCGATGTCGTGTTAGTCGCTGCCATTTTTTTATCCCTATGGCTGCCATGGCGCAATGCACTGCAATATTCAATTAAAGAATGCGCAGCCAAGCATGATGTTGCTGCTTGGCTGCAAGATATTGTTCGCAATATTTTTCTTTTTAAAATGCAGAGTCATGGTCAGTATGCGCTGGCTGTGATTGACGATAAAATTAGTCACTATTTGCGAGCTAGGAAAAAACACTTTGCGAGCATTATTCGCCACATCGCTAGTATGAATGCGATTTATGTATTGGGTAATGCGGTGCTCTTGGGGATTGGTGGCTATTTGGTTATCCGTGAGCAGCTCACACTAGGGCAGCTAGTGGCTTCAGAGTTAATTATTAACGCCTTATTATATAGTGTGGTGCGCTTTAGCTATTATATGGAAGACTTGTATGACTTGATGGCATCATGTGCAAAAATTACTACACTACTAAATGTTCCAAAAGAAACGGAACCATCCTTTAATGAGCAACAGTTATCAACGTATGAAACTCCGCCTGCATTCACGGCAAGCGGAATCACATTTATTGCAAATGATCAGCGTGTGGTTTTTAAAGATCTAGCTTTTACGATTAGTAGTAATGAAAAGGTTTGTGTTATAGGCGATAAAAATTCTGGTAAAAGTACTTTAATTGATTTGCTGCTTGGATTTGCACCTTGCAACAATGGCACCCTGAAAATTAATAATATTCCTATTAAAGACTATGCCGTTTTACAACTGCGTAATCATGCTTCGCTGGTAAGACATGTTGAGCTTTTTTCAGGTACTGTCTATGAAAATATTGTTATGCAGCGCAAAGACATTAGCACGGATGATGTTTATTGGTTGCTGGAAAAGTTTAAGCTAAATAAAATGATTGAAGCGTTTCCAGAGGGTTTAGCTACCCAAATCACTGGCACTCACGTCACAAAACCGACCGTGGCGCTGATAAAGTTAGCGCTTATTAGGGCCGTCATAACGAAACCCACATTACTTATTGTTGATGGGCTGCTTGATCGCTTAGCACAAGATGATCAAAAGCGCTTTTTAGATTACTTTATTGATTATTCCGGCACAGTCATTTTGACGACACAAAGCCAGTATGTTGCTAATCATTTCGATAAGATTATTAAGCTATGAATAACCATAATGAATTTAAATCGCTAGCATTATTAGATGAGCACCCAAAGCTTAAGCGTGTAGCTAAGTTGCTTATTTTAACTTTCTTTTTAGTCATTATTGGCGTTATTTTTATTCCTTGGCAGCAAACTGCTTCCGGTCATGGTAAAGTGGTTGCGCTGTCACCTGATGAAAGAGCGCAAGTGATTAATGCACCTATTTCTGGTCGTTTAAGCAAATGGTATGTGCACGATGGCAGTTATGTTAAAAAAGGTGATCCGATTGTAGCGTTGGTTGATAATGACCCTCAATTATTGCATCGTCTTTCTTTAGAGAAAGAAGCTGTTTTGTTACGCATAAAAACTTCTAAACAAGCAACAGCAGCATCACTGCGTAATGTGCAGCGGCAAAAGCGCTTATATAAAGAAGGCATTAGCTCGCGCCGCAAATACGAGCAGGCAAAATTTGAATATATTAAATATCAAAATGAATTAGCTAAAGCAAAAATTGAGTTAGCCAATGTGGATGTGCGAATTGCACGGCAACGATCGCAGTTGGTCCGTTCGCCACTATCGGGGACAATTATTCAGCGTCTTAGTGGGAAGGTTAATGTATTAGTGAAAGAAGCAGATCGTTTAGCTCTATTGGTCCCAGACACGCAGTCACGTGCTGTTGAATTATGGCTCGATGGTAATGATATTCCGCTTATTCGCAAGGGTCAGCATGTGCGTTTGCAATTTGAAGGATGGCCAGCGATTCAATTTAGTGGTTGGCCATCAGTTGCTGTTGGTACGTTTGGTGGGCGCGTTGAGCTTGTTGACCCAACCGATAATGGCAAAGGTTTGTTTCGCATTTTAGTTGTGCCTGAGCGTGGTGATAAATGGCCAGGCCCAAAATTTTTACGTCAGGGTGTGCGTGCTAATGGTTGGGTGTTATTGAATCGTGTTCACTTGTGGTTTGAGTTATGGCGACGGGCTAATGGTTTTCCGCCTGCTGTAAATGAACAACAATTTAAACTAAGAAAGATAGCGCGCAATGGTCGCTAAGTGTTATCGATATGCCTTATTGGGCCTGACATGCTTTTGTGTCACTGCCTTGGGCCGTCCACCGCTACTGACTCTAAATAAGCTACTAAAGATCACGCGCTTGCATTATCCGGTTATCCAGTCCGCCGAACAAAATATCATTTTAGCGCAAGGTAATCGTCAATTAACAAAGGGTGCATTTGATCCTGCATTGCATAGTCATATGTTAGCCACGCCCAGTGGTGGTTATGAAAATATATATAATGATAATACGCTTAGTATTCCTATCGTCCATGGTGGTGCAGAAGCCTACATGCAATATCGCATTGGTCAGGGTAGCTGGCCTATCTACGAGCAAAACTATTTAACCAATAGTGGTGGTGATGTTGAGCTTGGGTTTATTTTGCCATTGCTTAAAGATTTTAAAATTGATCCAAAGCGTGCAGCCTATCGGAGTGCCGCAATTAAAATTGCTATGGAAAAGCAAAGAACAGAGCAGATTAGAATTGACTCTTTATTAGAAGCAGGTATTGCTTATTGGAATTGGGTGGAGCAAGCAAAACGTTTGCAATTGGTGCGTCATTTGCTTGATTTGGCCGAGTTTCGTCAAAAGGCGCTGCTGCGAAAATTTCAACTGGGTGATTTGGCAAATATTGATGTGGTAGAAAATAAACGTTTTATTATGCAGCGACGTGCTATTTTAAGATTGACTGAGCTTCATTATAAACAAGCCGCTATTTTTTTGTCGCTATATTATCGTGATGTTCATGGCAAACCAGTTGTGCCGCGGTTAAGTCAGGTGCCAAGGCGTCTACCTTATATTAAGCCGCATAATCGAGATTTACTAAAGTACATCACGCTCAGCCATCAAATTATTGCAAATCACCCTGCTCTGTTGGTTTTGCAGCGTCGCATTGCGATGGAAAAAATTTACTTGAAATTAGCTAATAATCAGTTGCTGCCAAAATTTAATGCGCGTGCTTCTGTTGGTAAAGAATTTGGTACTGACGGTGATCCCAGGCTTAGACAAACCGCGTATTATGTCGGTTTCAATTTTGCGATACCTTTTCCACGTAATCAGGCTAAAGGTCAGTATTTGATGGCGAAAAGCCGCTTAAGAAAGTTATACCTCGATAAATATTTTACAAGCCAACGTTTAAATGCAGACTTGGAGCGAATATTATTTACCATTAAAAATGATCGTCAGCAGGTGTTTATTTTGCGACAAGAAGCCAAGCTATCCAAGAAAGTTGAAGATGCAGAAATAATAAAGTTTAGACAAGGTGATAGCAGTCTTTTTTTAGTTAACCAGCGTGAGCAAACCACCTTCTCTGCACAACTCGATGTGCTGGCTGTAGAAATGGCATATTACAAATCATTGCTTCAGCTGAGAGCCATTTGTGCTTTTAAATTTTAATTTTGCTGATTATGATGCTGTGCTTGCAAACGCATGGTTAGTAATCACTGGCAAGATTGAATATAGCCACAATCAATCCCAGAAAATGTCACTTTTTTAAGTTTTTTAGTAAGCTTTTGAATGTTACCGGTCGTGCAACCAGGAATAATAACGTTTTTTTGATTATCTATGGCATTCATCCGAAATAGCTTGCCATCATAACGGCGGTGAAAATAAAGAAAGCCATCTTTATCAGTTTTGAATTTCACAATGCCAAAACCTTTAAAAAAATTAACCGCAATTTTTTGATTTCGCATAATGACAACTTTTCCAGAGCCTTGGCTTTTACACTGCAGCAGTACAGCAATTGGATGTTTGGTGGACACACTGGCGTGCAAAGCAGCAGCATTAAATAACAAAAAAATTGGTACAAGCTTTAATATTATGATCGTTTTCATATAGTCACTATAGGCCATCCAGCTACCAAGGGGGTCAACTACGGACAGTTTTTTAAAAACTCAATATACTCAGATAGTTAATAGTTGCAATTTTCCGTATCGGGGACGGAGAGTTGATTGTGGCTAAGAAAATAGCAGTCAAACTGTCTCTCGCAAAATCCTTAAGAAAGTCTTAAGGGTGTACCCATAAAAAGCTCAGATATTTCCTGGATTAAGCGGTAAAAGTTGTGATATCTTCCGTAAAATTTATTTTATTGGGATTGGGTATGAAAAATTTTGGCAATGCATTGAGTGGTTTCAGTAATTTAGTAACTGGAAAGGGTCAGTCTTATATCTTAAATATTCTGCAAGACGAAGCTGATGGGCTGTTAAACCCTCAGTTTAATGCATTAGTTAGTGAAGGCTTTCATTTTTCTAATACAGTAATTGATCGCAAGAGTTATCAAATTAATTTATTCACTATGCTGTGTAAAATTAACTATAGTCTCCCCGGCGTTAACTTGGTCGACTTTAATTCGGCAGATTTATTGTTGAAATTATTTAATAGTGCCATTGCTATATATAAAAAACTCGAAGGAATTATTGGTCATAACTTTGATGTTGAATCAGTTCTCTCGCCAATATTGCAAGTGTCTTTAATTAATCAAGTTGCTGCATTACATAAAATTTACACCGAACATCAAAATAATCCAGTAATAATAAAAAAATTATCGACCAACTTAAAAAAACTAATTCTTTTTGTTGTGAAAACTGATGCGGTGTTTGCTTATAATTTAAT
>CAYXLV010000103.1:0-6950 GCA_964465995.1 uncultured Coxiellaceae bacterium
GTGTATGCAAGCGCGCTATCGCGTATTTGAAAAATATATTTCAGATATACAGCCAACAGCATTGCAAAAATACGCACAGACTATAAGCCAGGTTTTAGCAAAACCAAATGTTGTACAAGGAGTGACTTGATGGTTGCAGTATCCCTTATAAAGGCTCTAATTGATAAGTCCCCCTTGTTATCTAAGCTCAATCAGATCCGTAAATCGCCGCGATATATTGGGAAAATTTTATGTCCAGATACATTTTTTTGGACGGCGTGTTATGCAAATTTTTTAAAGGTATTTTTTTTGCATCGGTATATCAAAAGATTGTGGCTTGCTAAAAAATTTACTGCAAACAATTATAATTGCATTCAGCCTGAGTTAGGTTACGCCTTATTTGATTTATCCAAATCGACGGTGCTGCAAAACGCAATTGATCAGTGTGTGGCTTACTGTGAAAAGCACGATCTCGATGATATGTGTGCAAAAGCAAAAAAACCTTTTTTATTAACGCATGATTTGCACTTATTAAATGGCGAGTTTCCCGCTGTTTACCAGTTAGCACTTGACCCAATGATCCTGGGGGCCGTTGCAAAGTACTTGGGTATTTTCCCGGTGCTAGTTAAAGCGCAAATTTGGTACTCCCCCAATAAAGAATTTTTTGGACGTAGCCAGAAATTCCATATCGATGGTGAAGATAGCCGGCAAGTTAAATGCTTTATCCCACTGCAAACCATATCCAAACAAACGGGCCCGTTAACCGTCATTCCTGCGCAAGAGTCACGTTTGCTTTTTCAGAAATTACAGCAAACAGGCCAGGTAAAATATCGCAATACTAAAATTGATGATGAGCTTCTTTTTGCGCATTCGCAATTGCGTGAAGGTTGTGCTTTAACAGCCGAGCCCGGGACGGTTGTTATGGTCGACACATGTCGCTGTTACCATTTTGGTAGTCGACCTAGCCAAACGCAAGATAGCCAACCCAGGTTATTATTGCACCTACATTACCAAAGTCCATTTTCTCGAATGCTGCCATTATGGGGTTTAAATAAAAAAGCACGTCAGTTAGCTGCATCGCCTGAGGCGAAAAATTTATTTTCATATTTTTAAGGATGAATCATGCAAGTATCGATTAAAAAATATAAGCCTTCAAAGAATAATAAAATTCTCTTTGCCTTCGAAGAAAGTGATGTGAAACAATATTATCACTATCCAGCTTGTCCTGTTTGTGGTGTGGTTGAAGACTGGCGCACAGCGGTTGAAATTGGTGGTGCGCATTGGCAGGCGGTGGTTAAAGTTGTGCAATGCCAACAATGCAGTCATGTCTATTACTTAAATCCACCTTGTGCGGACATGATTAAAGATTATTATCAGGCTAATTGGAACCAAACTGAGCAATCTTTTGCAAAGCGTAATCAGGTAAAAACAACACCAAAAAATAAAATTGCCCAGTTAGTACAAGATTTAAAAATCTCTGACAAGACGATTAATATCGTTGATATTGGTTGTGGTAATGGTGGCAATCTTTTGGGCTTAAAAGCCAGTGGTTTTACGAATTTGCATGGATCAGAGCTTTCTCAGCACCGTGCAATAACAACCGAACAGTTATTTCCAGGCAGAATCTATCAAGGTGGGTATGAGAGTTTGCCACAGCAAGCAAAATTTGATTTTATTTATTCGAATCATGTGGTCGAACATATTTATAATCCAAAAGATTGCTTTGCAAAGCTGAAAGACCATCTGACTGACAATGGCGTGATTGCGATTGCTGTTCCCAATGCGCTCTATGAAACAGTGATTGGACAAGTCCTGTTTTTGCCCCACCTACACTCATTCAGCAGTGAGTCCTTGCGGGTGCTAGGGGCGCAGTATGGATTTAAAGCCATTGCCTGGCAGGGTGCTCGAGTAGATGAGATTGTTTATGTATTTTATAAAAATGATTCATTAATTGCTAAATACGACCAAGCTAAGTTTGCCAACATTGGGCCAATCACTACAGTGGAAAAAGATTTCCTTTTTGATCGCATTAAGCAACTGTGGTTGGAGACGGTGCATAAGCCAGCCGTTATTTCGGAGATTATTCCAGGAGTCGTTAAATGCAAGGACACTTTGCGCCGTTCATATGTCAAGTTAAATGGCTTTCAGCATGGTTATATGCGGCTGCTTGCAACCTTGGCACGGCTTTTTGCAAAGCTGCGTCTGCGGTCTTTGTCAGTTAAGTTGCTTGGATTTCTTAAATTTGTCTCAAAGCCTGGCAATGAAATTAAAAATTTTGGATACATGGAGCTTCGACAGGATGGTCAAAGTGCTACAGGCGTGCCTAGAGTGGCGATGAATGAAAAAGGTATTTTTATTATAAAATAGGATGCAGTGATGAAGCCCACGAAAATTTTGATTCCTTTATTTTACGATTATTATTTATTCGACTATTTTCGGTATTTAATCCCTCAGTTATTAGAAGAC
Organism: uncultured Coxiellaceae bacterium; assembly: GCA_964465995.1. Taxonomy (GTDB): domain Bacteria; phylum Pseudomonadota; class Gammaproteobacteria; order Coxiellales; family Coxiellaceae; genus CAYXLV01. Next base: position 2,446 of record CAYXLV010000103.1, read on the forward strand.
AACCATCAGGTGCATATTATTACTGCAGATAAAAGGGTTGTGGATACCTATGCAAAGCTTGATAGCCGAATACGTATTGCTAAATTGCCATTATTGTTAGTCTTTTTAATCAATCGCTATTCAAAACCTTTCTATCGGTTATGTTTTTGGGTGATTGGATGGATGTGGTCGCTATTATGCCGCTGCCGTTTTGATTTTACCATTGTGCCAACCGATGATAAGCCGCTTTGGTATATGTTGGCGAGATGCTTGCCATCAATGACCTGTCATACAACGACGAACTTTATCAATATTGATGTTGAAAAAAATCGCACCGATAAGAAAATGGCTAGATTGCAAAAAACACGTATTTATAAAGTGTTGTCATTTATTGATAAGGTGTTTGCGAAGAATTTTTTCTGCCGACTGGACGGTAAAATAATTTATTCTAAGCCGATTGAGTTAATTATTGATCGAATTTTTGGTTTTTGGTCGCAATGTTTTATGTTAGGGTTTTCAGATGTTAATTATCTCACAGTGATGGGGCATAAAAATAAAGAAAATTATGTGGCTTGTGGGATCGATGCAGCGAAAATTACCGTGACTGGCTCACCTTGCTACGATGTATTGCACCAATTAAAAGCAAGTTTTTCTGAGCAGTGCGCGCGAGATTTTTTGGAAAAGCTTGCTATTAAGCCAAACCAGAAAGTATTTTCTTTTTTTCTATCACCGTCAAATTTCACCCAAGTGCAGTACGATGAGGTGATAAGCGTGATAACTTGTATTCAAGATAAATTAAAAGATGCCTATTTTGTATTAAAGTTTCATCCCAAAATACACAAAGCAGTGCCGCCATGGTTTGCAGATGGCCTAGATCAAATGGGGTGTAATTATCAATTAATCACAGACTTTCTTGGCGATGAGTTTAATGCAAAATTAATTTTAAGTTCTTATTGTATCGTCCAAAAGCAAAGTACGGTTGGTTATATTGCAATGCTTTTTAAAACGCCTATTTTGTCATATAACCTGTATGATACTGACTATGAAGATGATATGTACAAGATGCTTGATGCGTCATTTCACGCCGAAAATGTCGCGCAGTTAGAGTGTGCCGTTGATCGCTTGACTCAAGCAACAGCACTAGCGGAATTACGCCAAAAGCAAGCCATTGCTTGTCATAACTTTTGCATTGAAACCGCTAGTGCGAATCAACGCATCGCTAATATTATTACTAACCATTTTATGACCCAAAAAACCAAGGCAGTCGATAGTGAAGTCTAGCTATATCTCAATTATTTTTTCGATTTTAAAACAACAAAAGCGTCAATATTTATTTGGTATTTTTATGCTGATGTTGCTGTCGGCTATGCTAGAGCTGATTGGTATTGGTTCATTATTTCCCTATCTTAAAATTCTAGGGAATAACGATGTGGTCTTTAGCAACCATTATCTAGCCTACGTTTACTCACATTTGCATTTTTCCAACATGAATCACTTCCTGATATTTTTAGGATGTTTTATTTTTTTAGTGATTTTGCTGCGTGGCATTGCAACGATTCTGAATTTTTATTATCAAGCTAAATTTTCCGCATCGACACGCAATGCTTTATCCAAGCAGTGCATGGAGAATTTTTTGGCAAGACCTTATGTGCAGTCAACCCTGAATAATTCATCAGTGCTGTCAAAGCATTTATTGCTGGAAACCTCAAACACGGTATCTGTGGTGACACAAGTTTTGCTTTTACTCACTAATTTATCAGTCGCTATTGCACTAGTGAGTTTAATGATATGGGTTGATCCATTATTGGTGCTTTGTGTGGTGCTATTTTTTGGCACGACAGTTGCTATTGTCTATAACGTCACTAAAAAGAAAGTATCGCTCTACGCTAAACGAATTGAAGGTGCAAATAGGGTAATTTATCAAAGTGCCGCCGAGGCGCTAAAGGGTATAAAAGAAGTTAAAGCATTCCAAGCAGAGGGTTTCTTTTTTAATCGCTTCTTTGGTTCATTAACAAAGCTGACGAGCTCGGCAGTTTACTTTAGTTGCATTTCTAATTTCCCCGGTGTTTTTATTAATGTGTTCTCATTTGGTGTGCTGATTATTATTTTACTATTTTTGCTGTTAACCAAAGGCAGTTTTATCACAGTCTTGCCAATCATCGGTATTATTGCAATTGCTATTCAGCGTTTATTGCCTGCTACTACCGCTATCTATAACTCATTAGGTTTAATTAGACGTTATGAACCAGGAGTGCGGATCATCTATGAAGAAATTGCAAAATATACGCCAGAAATGGATTTGCAATTGAAAACCGCACCAAGACCAACTATGCGCATGGATAAAGCCATCGAGTTGCAAAATCTATCTTATAAGTACCCAGGTTGTGAAGAATACGCCTTACAAGATGTGTGTTTAACGGTTAAGAAAAATCAGTCGATTGGTATTGTAGGATCATCCGGTGCGGGTAAAACCACATTGGTTGATGTGTTATTAGGACTGCTGCAAGCGACGTCTGGAAAACTTTATTGTGATTCGCAAGCTCTTGATGAACAGTTACTGCGCACGACTCAATTATTCGGTTATGTGCCACAACAAACTTTTTTAATTGATGGCACGATTGCGGAAAATGTCGCGTTTGGGGAAGGGCCAGCTGATTTAGATAGGGTTAAAATGGTTTGCGAAATTGCGCAAGTCGATGGTTTTGTTAACAAGCTACCTGAGCAATATCAAACTGAAATTGGTGAGAATGGTGTGAAGCTATCAGGTGGGCAGCGGCAACGTTTAGGTATTGCGCGTGCCCTTTATAAAGATCCAGATATTTTAATTATGGATGAAGCAACCAATGCACTCGACGCGGTAACCGAGCAAGAATTTAATCAATCTTTGCAATCGTTAATGGGGCAAAAAACCATGATTATCATCGCGCATCGTTTAAGCTCAATCAAAATGTGCGACAGGATTGTGATGTTGGATCACGGTAAGGTGGTTGCTACCGGGACTTATGATGAGCTGATTGCGCGCTCGCAAGAGTTTCAAAAATTATATGCTGCACAATAATAGAGTGTGATAGAAAATGGCAGAGATTCTTTTACAAAAAATCATTAAATGGCGGAAAATCAGCGTAGCGGGCTATGTTTGTTATTTTGCTGGTGGTTCTGATCTTGAAGCTGACATATTAAATTTACTTAGCGCTAATCCATTTAATTTGACGGCTACGATTAATATTATCAAACAGCAAACTGGTTTTTTTGCTTTGATTATTGAGCGGGGTAATTTTGTTTTTGCTTGTGTGGATCGCATTCAAAGCTATCCACTATTTTATGCGTATGATAATCAAGCATTGTGTTTAGCAGATTGTGCGTATGCAATTCAATCTGCACGCGACTATACAACGTTAAATCAAACCGCACTATTAGAATTTCAAATGTCAGGCTATACCTATGGTCAACAGACATTAATTCAAGCAATTTCGCAGTTAAGAGCGGGCGAATATTTATATTTAAATGATCATGAGCTTAAAATTAATCGTTATTATCAATATATTCCAGCGGCGAAAAAGACTTTGCATTCGGCCCAATGGCAGGACTCGCTCAATACCGTACTGGATCATGTTGTGCAGCGTGTTATTGAGCGTGCAGCAGGGCGTCCAATTTGGCTGCCGCTCAGTGGTGGCTTGGATTCTCGGTTATTGGCCTGCAAATTACACGAATTTCAATACGATAACTTACAAACATTTAGTTATGGTATTCCCGGTAATCACGAAGCACTAATGGCAAAATCCGTAGCCGACCGTCTAAAACTGCCGTGGCTATTTGTCAAAGCCAGCAGTGCCAATGCAAAAAAGCAATACGCTAGTGCTTTATGCCGGCGCTATTCAGAATTTGCCAGCAGCTTAAGGACCTTACCGAGTTATATCGATTATGATGCGTTTAGTTCGCTCACCAGTCATCAACAAATTCCAACTGATGCGGTGATTATCAATGGTCAATCAGGTGATTTTATTTCTGGTGGGCATATTCCAATGGCACTATACCAACAACCCAACCGCGCACAGCTTTTAGCAGCAATTGTTACAAAGCACTGCTCATTATGGGAAGATTTAAAAACGACTACAAATATAAATGCGATTGAGCAACAGTTTACTAAGTATTTATTAGCATTTAACGAAAATGATATAGATTCATTATGCGCAAGCTATGAAAATTGGGAGTGGCAAGAACGCCAAGCAAAATTAGTGGTTAATGGGCAGCGAATTTATGATTTTTTTAATATAGATTGGCAGCTGCCTTTGTGGGATGCTGAGTATATGGATTTTTGGCAAAAAGTGCCGGTTGACTTGAAAATTGAGCAGAAACTCTATATCGAGTATTTGCAGCAATATAACTATCAAGGTTCATTTTCACAATTACGCAGTATTGCTAAGCCATGGGTGCCTAAATACTGCTGGGTGCCGTGGGTAGCTAGAACTTTAGGTCTCATTAGAGGTAGTCGGTACAAACATCAGTATTATAAATATATGTATTAT
>CAYXLV010000104.1:0-6877 GCA_964465995.1 uncultured Coxiellaceae bacterium
TTGTTGCTCTTCCGATTTCAACGCTTCGCTTAAAGCCTGCTCTGCCTCGGCAGCAGCTGCCTTCGCTTGCTCTTGCAATTGTTCTTCAGAAATCTTTTCTTCAACAACAGGTTGCTGAGCTTGGCGACGACTCATGTGATAGCTAAAACCCGTTCCAGCTGGAATTAATCGACCAACCATTACGTTTTCTTTCAATCCACGCAAGTCATCACGCTTACCAGCAACAGATGCGCCAGTTAATACACGCGTTGTTTCCTGGAATGAAGCTGCCGACATAAAAGATTCGGTTGCTAACGAAGCTTTTGTAATACCTAATAAAATAGGTTCGTATGTTGCCTGCAAGCCACCTTCTTTTGCGACTTTTTCGTTGGCTTCTAATACACTGTACTTTTCAGCTTGTTCGCCTTTCAAGAATGTCGTATCACCCGCGTCTGTGATCATCACTTTACGCAACATCTGACGCACAATGACTTCAATGTGCTTATCATTAATTTTCACACCTTGCAGACGATAAACATCTTGTACTTCGTTAACGATATAATTCGCCAACTTGCTGATACCCAACAAACGTAAAATGTCATGCGAATCTTCAGGTCCGTCCGCTAGTACTTCACCCTTCTCAACCGTTTCACCCTCGAATACGTTAACGCGACGCCATTTAGGAATAAGCTCTTCATGTACATTACCGTCAGGTGCAGTAATCACTAAACGACCTTTATCTTTAGTATCTTTACCAAAACTCACAATACCACTGATTTCAGCCAAAATAGCGGCATCTTTTGGTTTACGTGCTTCAAATAAATCAGCTACGCGTGGTAAACCACCGGTGATATCACGTGTCTTCGATGTTTCTTGCGGAATACGAGCAACGACCTCACCGATCTGTACTTTTCCGCCATCTTCTTTATTAATGATGGTACCTTCCGGCAAGTAATAGTGCGCAGGAACATTACCACCTGGCAACATAACATCATTACCTGCGTCATCCACTAAACGAACCATTGGACGTAACTCTTTACCGCCCGCACCACGTTGCCTAGCAGCCGTTACCACAATACTACTTAAACCCGTTAGCTCATCCGTTTGACGAGTCATCGTAGAACCTTCGACCAAATCAATAAATTTTAGGTTGCCTGATACTTCCGAAATAATTGGGTGAGTATGCGGATCCCATTGCGCCACTACTTGGCCAACTTTCACTGCATCGTTATCTTTAACGCTCAAGATAGCACCGTAAGGCACTTTGTATTGCTCACGCTCAGCACCACTTTCATCGTGCACAACCAATTCACCGGAACGTGACACTGCAACTAACTGATCATTCGGGTTAGTCACTGTTTTCATATTCACTAAGCGAATCACACCATTTGATTTCACCTGAATGTTATTCGCTGCTGTTGCACGCGATGCGGCACCACCAATATGGAAGGTACGCATGGTTAACTGAGTACCTGGCTCACCAATCGACTGCGCTGCAACCACACCAACGGCTTCACCAATATTTACCAAGTGACCACGCGCCAAATCACGACCGTAACATAAGCTACAAACACCGTGACGCGTTTCACAAGTAATCGCAGAACGCACTTTCACTCGATCAATACTCAAGCGCTCTAACAGCTCAACTGCCTTCTCATCTAAGAAAGTATCCGCAGGGAAAACTTCATCACCCGTTTTTGGATCCATCACTGCTTCTAGAGTGACACGTCCTAAAACACGCTCTTTCAATGGCTCAACCACATCACCACCTTCAATGTGTGGTTTCATTTCCAGCCCAACTGTCGTACCACAATCTTCTTCGATAACGACTAAATCTTGTGCCACATCCACTAGACGACGAGTTAAGTAACCTGAGTTTGCAGTTTTTAATGCGGTATCCGCCAAACCTTTACGCGCACCGTGAGTCGAAATAAAGTACTGCAATACCGTTAAACCTTCACGGAAGTTTGCAGTAATTGGCGTTTCGATAATGGTGCCATCTGGTTTAGCCATCAAACCACGCATACCAGAAAGCTGACGAATCTGTGCTGCCGATCCACGAGCACCTGAGTCGGCCATCATATAAATTGAGTTAAAAGAATCTTGAGTGACTAAGTTACCATCACGATCTTTGACTTCTTCTGTCGCCAATTTTTCCATCATCGCTTTGGCTACTTTTTCATTGGTCGACGACCAAATATCAACAACCTTATTATAGCGCTCACCTTGGGTCACCAGACCTGACGCAAATTGTTTTTCAATTTCACGCACTTCTTCATCGGCTTTCCCAATAATTTCATCCTTCGACTCAGGAACGACAAGGTCATTAATACCAATCGATACACCCGAGTAAGTCGCAAAACGAAAACCGGTATACATTAATTGGTCGGCAAAGATCACCGTTTCTTTTAAGCCTAAGTTGCGATAACACGTATTTAATAGTTTCGACACCGCCTTTTTAGTAAACGGCTGGTTAAACAATTCAAATGGCATACCCTTTGGCACAATATTCCAAACGAGTACACGCCCCACTGTGGTATCCACCAAGCGAATTTTTTCTTCAGGATTACCTTCTTTATCAAATAAAACTTCTTTGATACGCACTTTGATTTTTGCGTGTAGATCAGCATGACCACTTTCATAAGCACGCAATACTTCAGCATAATCAGCAAATGCCGAGCCTTCACCTTTCGCGTTGATACTTTCGCGAGTCATGTAGTAAAGACCCAAGACCACGTCTTGCGTTGGTACAATGATCGGCTCACCATTCGCTGGATGCAATACGTTGTTGGTCGACATCATTAATGAACGCGCTTCTAATTGCGCTTCTAAAGTTAATGGTACGTGAACCGCCATTTGGTCACCGTCAAAGTCGGCGTTGTATGCAGTACAAACCAATGGATGCAATTGAATCGCTTTACCTTCAATCAGCACGGGCTCAAAGGCTTGAATACCTAAACGGTGCAATGTAGGCGCACGGTTTAATAAGATAGGATGTTCACGAATCACTTCTTCTAAAATATCCCACACTTCCGGCACTTCATTTTCGACCATGCGTTTTGCCGCTTTGATCGTTGTCGCTAAATCACGTCGTTGCAATTTGCTAAAAATAAACGGCTTAAACAGTTCCAGGGCCATCTTCTTGGGCAAACCACATTGATGCAGTTTCAAGCTAGGACCGACCACGATCACGGAACGACCTGAGTAATCAACCCGTTTACCCAATAAGTTTTGGCGAAAACGACCTTGCTTACCTTTGATCATGTCAGCCAATGATTTTAATGGACGACGATTCGAACCTAAAATTGCGCGGCCACGACGACCATTATCCAATAACGCATCCACCGCTTCTTGCAACATCCGTTTTTCGTTACGCACAATAATGTCAGGCGCATTCAAATCCAATAAACGCTTCAAACGATTATTACGGTTAATCACACGACGATATAAATCATTAAGATCAGATGTAGCAAAACGACCACCATCCAGAGGTACTAATGGTCGTAAATCGGGTGGTAATACTGGCAAGACTTGTAGAATCATCCATTCCGGTTTGTTGCCAGACTCTTGGAAGGCCGTCATGACTTTGAGTCGTTTCGTGTATTTTTTAATCTTTGTTTCTGATGAAGTCTTTGGTAAATCTTCACGAATTTGTGCAATCTCTTCATCAATATTTAATTCTTGCAACAAGTGCTTAACAGCTTCCGCCCCCATCAATGCTTGGAAGTCATCGCCGTATTCTTCAAGCGCATCAAGATACGCTTCTTCAGATAGTAACTGCCCAGTTTCAAGCGGTGTCATCCCCGGCTCAACCACAACATAGGATTCGAAATATAAAATGCGCTCAATATCACGCAATGTCATATCTAACAGCAAACCAATACGCGAAGGTAATGATTTCAAATACCAAATATGCGCTACTGGACAAGCCAGCTCAATATGCCCCATACGCTCACGACGCACTTTTGCTAGCGTGACTTCAACACCACACTTCTCACAAATCACACCACGGTGCTTGAGTCGTTTATATTTACCACATAGGCATTCGTAATCTTTGATAGGACCAAAAATCTTCGCGCAGAAAAGGCCTTCGCGTTCTGGTTTGAAAGTACGATAGTTAATTGTTTCTGGTTTTTTTACTTCACCGTAAGACCATGAACGAATTTTCTCAGGCGATGCCAACTCAATCCGTAATGCATCGAAATCAGCAATTCGTGTATCAGCTTTTAATTGCTTTAATATGTCTCTCAATGGCCGTCTCCGCTTAATTAATAACTTAATCTCATTGTGATCCCGCTAACAACGCGGGATCACCGACTTGGGTGCTACTCACCCTCAAGGTTTAAATCAATACCCAGTGATCGAACTTCTTTTAACAGTACGTTAAAAGACTCTGGCATACCGGCATCCATTTGATGATCGCCATCAACGATCTTCTTATACATGCGTGTACGTCCGTTAACGTCATCCGATTTCACCGTCAGCATTTCCTGCAAGGTGTAGGCTGCACCGTAAGCTTCAAGTGCCCACACTTCCATCTCACCGAAACGCTGGCCACCGAACTGTGCTTTACCACCGAGTGGCTGCTGGGTAACTAAACTGTAAGAACCCGTGGAACGCGCATGCATCTTATCATCGACTAAGTGATTCAATTTCAGCATGTACATGTAACCCACGGTAATAGGTCGTTCAAAGCGTCGGCCTGTACGACCGTCGTGTAAAACGGCTTGACCAGACTCTGGCAAACCTGCCATTTTCAGCAAGTTTTTAATTTCTTTTTCACTGGCACCATCAAAAACCGGTGTTGACATCGGCACACCACCGCTTAAGTTTTTCGCCAGCATTTTCACGTCATTATCACTCAGTGCATCCACATCCAGTTTCTGCCCAAAGCTGGTGTCGTAAATTGGCTTTAGGGTATCGCGAATGGTATTGGTATCCGGCTTAGCTTCTAACATCTTACCGATCTTGAGGCCTAAACCTTTAGCCGCCCAACCTAAGTGCGTTTCTAATACCTGGCCGATATTCATACGTGACGGTACACCTAGCGGGTTTAATACGATATCCACTGGCGTGCCATCTTCTAAGTACGGCATATCTTCAACCGGTACGATCGTTGAAATCACACCTTTGTTACCATGACGACCAGCCATCTTATCACCAGGCTGAATACGTCTTTTCACTGCTAAATACACTTTTACAATCTTGATCACACCCGGTGCTAAGTCATCACCTTGGGTCAGTTTCAAGCGGTTTTCTTTTAGTTTTTCATCACGTGCTTTATGCAGAGCTTTATACTCTTGCGCTGCTGTTTCTAAACGCTGCATGAGTTGATCATCGCTTAAGCGAATTTCAAACCATTTCTCGCGCGCAACCGAAGCTAAATAATCCGCTGTGATCTTGGTGCCCGTTTTTAATTTATCTGGACCACCTGATGCATCGCTACCAACAAGAAAGCCTTCTAAGTTCTTAAACAACGCATCTTCACGAATACGCAATTCATCGTTTAAGTCTTTTTGAGTTTTTGCTAATTCAGCTTCTTCAATCTCTAAGGCACGGTTATCTTTTTTAACGCCTTCACGTGTGAAGACGCGTACATCAATCACCGTACCATTCACACCGGGTGGAACGCGCAAGGAGCTGTCTTTCACATCCGAGGCTTTCTCACCAAAAATGGCACGTAATAATTTTTCTTCAGGCGTGAGTTGTGTTTCACCTTTTGGTGTCACTTTACCCACTAGGATATCGCCCGGCTTCACTTCTGCACCGATGTAAACAATACCGGCTTCATCGAGTTTACCCAGCGCGCTTTCACCGACATTGGGAATATCAGGACTGATTTCTTCTGGCCCTAATTTCGTATCACGCGCCACACAAGTCAGTTCTTGAATATGGATTGTGGTGAAGCGATCATCTTCCACAAGCTTTTCAGAAATTAGAATCGAGTCCTCAAAGTTGTAACCATTCCAAGGCATAAAAGCGACCAGTAAGTTTTGGCCAAGTGCTAATTCACCTAAGTCGGTTGAAGGACCATCGGCTAACACGTCACCTTCTTCAACCACATCACCAACTTCAACGATCGGTGTTTGGTTGATACACGTGTTTTGGTTAGAACGGCTGAATTTGGTTAAGCTGTAAATATCAACACCTAAACCACCGCCTTCAGCTTCTGAATTTTTAACTCGAACAACGATACGTGATGCGTCAACCGAATCCACCACACCTGGACGGCGCGCTGCAACGGTTACACCAGAATCCACCGCCACCAAACGCTCAATACCTGTACCCACCAATGGTTTTTCAGGTTTGATGGTTGGCACCGCTTGACGTTGCATGTTCGAACCCATCAAAGCACGGTTCGCGTCATCGTGTTCTAAGAATGGAATTAATGATGCTGCCACCGAAACGATTTGGCGTGGCGATACATCCATAAAGTTAATATTTTCAGGCGTCGTTAAAGTGAACTCACCACGATGACGACAAGAAATTAAATCATCGGTTAATTTACCCGTTTCATCGACGGTTGTATTCGCCTGCGCAATATAGAAATCACCTTCTTCAATGGCAGATAAATATTGGAATTCATCGGTTAACTGTCCATCGATCACTTTACGATACGGACTTTCTAAAAAGCCATAATCATTTGTTCGTGCAAATACCGCCAAGGAGTTGATCAAACCAATGTTTGGACCTTCAGGCGTTTCAATCGGACAAACACGACCATAGTGAGTTTGATGTACGTCACGTACTTCGAAGCCCGCACGTTCACGAGTCAAACCACCAGGGCCCAATGCAGATAAACGACGTTTGTGCGTCAATTCGGACAGCGGGTTGGTTTGATCCATAAACTGAGACAATTGAGACGAACCAAAGAACTCACGAATTGCAGCCAATAATG
>CAYXLV010000105.1:0-6794 GCA_964465995.1 uncultured Coxiellaceae bacterium
GAGATTACAAAGCCTCTTGTCCCGGTAACTACTGTCTAATATAAGAGATTTTAATTTTAAATCAGAGAGTAGACGCCGCAATCATGATTGTCATCTTTTTCCAATCTCTATATAATCGATGCCATTAACTAGATCGGAGCACGATTAGCTATCAGTGATTTCGATTTTTTTAAGTGAGATATTTCTGTCAAACAATCAGGATTAAATTATGAATGAACGATCTGCACGCCCCGTGAATGTGAATGTTTTTCAATATCGTTTCCCGCTTCCCGCCATTATTTCCATCTTACACCGTATTTCAGGCATTCTTATTTTTCTCTTCACGCCGTTAATGCTCTATCTCTTACACCGCTCTTTACTCTCTCGTCCTAGCTTCTTACTTTTAAAACAAACCTTACAAATGCCCATGATGAAATTGGGTATCTGGATTATGTTAGCGGCTATTATCTTCCACCTACTGGCTGGCATTCGTCATATGATTATGGATTTGGGTTATGCAGAAGGATTGAAAGCGGCGCGGGCGACAGCATACATAATTTTATCAGTTTCAATTGTTATGACGATTTTAGTAGGAGTTTGGTTATGGTAAGTAAAGTTAGTCATGCTGGATTTAGAGATTGGCTCGCGCAGCGAGTGACCGCCATTATCATTGGTGCTTATGCTGTTTTTATTTTGTCTTATTTAGCAACCTATCAACCCGTTTATTTCGCTCAGTGGTTTCGTTTATTCCATCACCCCGCCATGAAAGTGGCCACCTTTATTACCTTGTTGAGTATCACTTGGCACGCTTGGATTGGCTTGTGGACGGTGTTTACCGACTACGTTAAGCCGCGTGCTGTGCGTTTGTTTTTGGAAGTGATTGTTGCGATTGTCTTGGTGGGTTATTTAGCCTGGTTATTGGAAATCATGTGGGGCCCAGCATCACCGATGTAAAGGTGATGACGTTGCTTGCTCGGCAAGTCGTCAAGGGTGCGCTTTAAGCTTGAACATTAAAGAAGGTTAAGTGTTATGTCTATTCCTGTTAAAGAATTTGATGCGGTGATTATTGGTGCTGGCGGTGCGGGTATGCGCGCATCGTTACAATTGGCTCAATCAGATAATAAAGTCGCCGTATTATCGAAAGTTTATCCGACTCGCTCACACACAGTATCTGCACAAGGTGGCATCGCTGCAGCCTTGGGTAACGTGGTTGAAGATAAATGGCAGTGGCACATGTATGACACGATCATGGGCTCAGATTTTTTAGGTGATCAAGATGCGATCGAATATATGTGTAAGCATGCACCAGCGTCAGTGATTGAATTGGAACATATGGGCTTGCCTTTTTCACGTTTAGAAAGCGGTAAAATTTATCAGCGTGCTTTTGGTGGCCATACAATTAATTACGGTGGTGACTTAGCACGTCGTACTTGTGCAGCGGCTGATCGTACTGGTCATGCGATGTTGCATACCTTGTATCAAAAAAATATCGAAGCTAATACGCATTTTTTTAATGAATGGTACGCCATTGATTTAATCCGTGGGCACAATGGTGGTATCGCCGGTGCCGTTGCTATGTGCATGGAAACCGGTGAACTTTGTTTCTTTAAATCGCGTGCCACTGTTTTAGCAACCGGTGGTGCTGGACGTATTTTCGAAACCACTACTAACGCACTAACTAACACGGGTGATGGCATGGGGCTGGCTTTACGTGCCGGACTGCCTTTGCAAGACATGGAGTTTTGGCAATTTCATCCCACCGGTATTTATGGTGTTGGCTGTTTAATTACGGAAGGTGTACGCGGTGAAGGTGGTTACCTAATTAATAAAGATGGTGAGCGTTATATGGAACGTTATTCGCCACACTTAAAAGATTTAGATTGTCGTGATGTAGTATCACGTGCATCGATTATGGAAATCTTAGAAGGGCGCGGTTGCGGTGAGCAAGGTGACCACGTCATGATTAAACTGGATCACTTAGGTGAAGCCGTTCTCAATGAACGTCTACCTGGTATTTTAGAATTATCCCGTACTTTTGCCGGTGTTGATCCGGTCAAAACGCCTGTCCCAGTAGTGCCAACCTGTCATTATCAAATGGGTGGTATTCCAACAAATTATCATGGCCAAGTCATTACTCAGGATCATAAAGGTAATGATGTGTTAGTCGATGGTTTGTTTGCCGCCGGCGAGTGTGCTTGTGTGTCTGTGCACGGGGCTAATCGTTTAGGGACTAACTCATTACTAGATTTAGTGGTGTTTGGTCGCGCAGTTGGTCTGCATTTAGAAGAAGCATTAAAAGATGGTTTGCATTATGCGCAGCCTGAGCAAGCGGATATTGATAAAGCCGTGGCACATGTTGATCGCTGGAACAAAACCTCTAACACCGAAGATCCCTATGCCATTCGTCGTGACATGAAAAAAGTGATGCAGGATAATTTTGGTGTATTTCGTGATGATGAGCATATGCGTCCTGGACTTGAAAAACTTATCAAACTCAATGACCGTTTAAAAGAAGCCAAACTCTCCGACTACAGTCAATCCTTTAATACCACACGTTTTGAAATGCTGGAATTAGACAACCTAATGGCAACTGCATTAGCAACCGCACGTTTAGCATTAGAACGAACCGAAAGCCGTGGTGCGCATGCGCGTTATGACTACACAGAACGCAATGATGAGCAGTGGTTAAAGCACTCTTTATACTTTGCCGATGGCAGACTTGGCTTTCGTCCAGTTTGTTTAAAACCAAAAGAAACCGATCCAGTTGAAGTGACCGAGCGAACACACTAAAGGGGAATCCAATGAGCAAGCAATCACGGGTAATGACATTTAATATTTATCGTTTCGATCCAGAGAAAGATGAAAAGCCGTATATGCAAGAATACAAAGTCGATGTAACCAAGCTGAAAGGGCAGATGTTACTGGATGTGATCGAATACATTCGTGAATACATGGATTCCACTTTGGGCTATCGTCGTTCATGCCGTGAAGGTGTTTGTGGTTCGGATGGTGTTTGCATAAATGGTACGAACGGCTTGGCTTGTATTACCCAATTAAACAGCTTGCCCGATAAAGTGACCATTCGCCCACTACCTGGCTTTCCTGTGGTTCGCGATTTAATTGTCGACATGGAACAATTTTTTGATCAACTGAAAAAAATTAAACCGTACTTACAAAACAATAAACCATTACCTGAAAAAGAGCGTCTGCAATCACAAGCGGATCGCGCTAAATTGGATGGTTTGTATGAATGTATCTTATGCGCGTGTTGCACCGGCTCTTGTCCATCATACTGGTGGAACCCCGATAAGTTCGCAGGGCCTGCTGCTTTGTTAGCATCTTACCGCTTTATTGCGGATAGTCGGGATACACAAAAATCCGAGCGCCTTGATGATTTAAAAGACCCTTTTACTGCTTTTCGTTGTCGCACTATTATGAACTGCGTGAAAGTTTGTCCTAAAAATTTAAACCCCACGGAAGCAATACGTAAGATTCGTACGGAGATGATGACGGAGAGTGATTAATGAGTAACAACACGACCTTTGATGAGTTTACGTTAACCTCATATCTTTCAGGTAATAATGCCGAATACGTTGAACAACTTTATGATAATTTTTTAGCAGACCCATCCACTGTCGATCAAACATGGCGGCATTATTTTGAGTCGCTGACCAATGGGCATGCATTATCCGATATTTCGCATTTCGATATCCGTAGCGAATTTCGTGATATGGCAAAGCACCCTAGAATGCTGACTGGTGCTGCACCTGCTGCTAGTGCGGTGCAACAAGAGTCGGTTGATGCGTTGATTACCGCTTATCGTCGGTTTGGTCATTTGAATGCTAAGCTCGACCCACTAGGTGTTGCTGCACCGGTTGATCAGCGTTTGCAGTTACAACATTATGGTTTATCTGAGGCTGATTTTGATAAAACGTATCAAGCGCGAGGATTGCTCCCTAACCAACAGGGCACTCTGAGAGAAATCTATCACATCTTGCGCGAGCGTTATTGCGGCACTGTCGGTATCGAATACAGCCGTATTTCAGATGAAGATGAACGTGCTTGGATGCGTGAATATGTCGAACATAAAATGCCAAGTATTCAGTTCGATGCCGCCGTGAAGAAAAATATTTTGGAACGATTGACCGCTGCGCAAGGCATGGAAAAATATTTAGAAGTTAAATATCCCGGTCAAAAGCGTTTTTCTTGTGAGGGTGCCGACAGTTTAATTCCCATGCTAAACGAATTAGCTAAGCGTTCGCGCTCTGTTAATGTGCAAGAGTTAGTGATTGGCATGGCGCATCGTGGCCGCTTAAATGTATTGCTGAATATCATGGGGCAATCGCCCGCTGAATTATTTCAAGAATTTGAAGGCACCAAAGATTATGGTTTAACGTCGGGTGATGTGAAATATCACCGCGGTTTTTCCAGTGATGTGATGACCGATCATGGTCCGATTCATTTATCCCTCGCTTTTAATCCTTCGCATTTAGAATTTATTAATCCAGTAGTCATGGGCTCTGTGCGAGCACGTCAAGAACGAGTTCGTCAAAAAGAACCTGGTAAGTTTGATTATGCGATGGCGGTGATGATCCATGGTGACGCGGCGTTTGCTGGCCAAGGTGTGGTGATGGAAACCTTAGCGATGTCGCAAACACGTGCTTATCATGTTGGCGGCAGTATCCATATTATTGTGAATAACCAAGTCGGTTTTACGACTAATGACCCGCGGGATGCGCGTTCTTCGCATTATTGTTCGGACGTCGCGCGGATGATTGATGCACCGATTTTGCATGTGAACGGTGATGATCCAGAAGCCGTGATTAAAGTTACTCAATTAGCGCTCGATTATCGGATGCGTTTTCATAAAGATATTGTGATTGATTTAGTCTGTTATCGTCGTCATGGTCACCAAGAAGTGGATGAGCCGAATGCGACGCAGCCGATGATGTATCAAAAAATTCGTCAACATCCAACACCATTAAAATTATATAGCGAACGTTTATTGAAAGAAGGCGTGGTGAACGAAGCGCATGTCAAACAATTGGCCGATGATTATCGGCAGTGTTTGGATGAAGGTCGAGTAACGATTCAATTATTAGGTGAAGGTTTATCAGACCATTATGCAGCAAATTGGACGCCTTATTTAGGCCAAGATTGGCGCATTGCGGTTGATACCAGTGTGCCTAAAGAAAAAGTGCAAGCCTTAGCGAAAAAACTTGAAATCCTACCTGATGGTTTTAAGCTGCAGCGTAACGTCAATATGATTTATGAAGCGCGTAAAAAAATGACGCGCGAAGAGCAGCCTCTCGATTGGGGTTATGCGGAAACCATGGCATACGCCACTTTATTACACGATGGCTATCCAGTGCGTTTGACAGGTGAAGACTGCAGACGTGGTACTTTCTTTCATCGGCATGCTGGTTTATTTGATCAAAACACCGGTCAAGCTTATATGCCGTTAACGCATTTAAATGGCCAACAAGGCCATGTGCAAATTTACGATTCTTTATTAGCAGAAGCCGGCCCGATGGGTTTTGAATATGGTTATGCGACGGCGGATCCAAAAGCCTTAGTGATTTGGGAAGCACAGTTTGGTGACTTTGCGAATGGCGGGCAAGTGTATGTCGATCAATTTATGAGTTCGGCGTGGCAAAAGTGGAGTCGCTTATCGGGTGTGGTGTTGTTTTTACCGCACGGTAATGAAGGTATGGGGCCTGAACACTCATCAGCCCGTTTAGAACGTTTCTTGCAATTAAGTGCGCAGCAAAATATTCAAGTTTGTATTCCTACTACCCCGGCGCAGATTTTTCATTTGTTACGCCGCCAAGTGTTACGACCTTATCGTAAACCACTTGTGGTGATGACGCCGAAAAGTTTATTGCGACATAAGTTAGCGGTGTCTTCGTTGGAAGATTTAGCTAAAGGGCAATTTCAATTACTAATTCCTGAGGTGGATCAGTTGGATGCTAAGAAAGTGCGTCGTCTGATTATCACCAGCGGTAAATTGTATTATGAATTACTCAATACGCGTCGCGAAAATGAGATTGATGATATTGCAATTGTACGTATTGAACAGTTGTATCCCTTTCCTTATGACGAATTAAAAGCAGTTATTAATGATTATCCTAACGCTAAAGAATTGATTTGGTGTCAGGAAGAGCCTAAAAATCAAGGCGCTTGGTTTTGTACCCGCGATCGTTTGTTAAAGTGCTTGCCTGCAGACCGCACATTAAATTATATTGGGCGCCACGCAATGTCAGCACCTGCATCGGGTTATCCAGCGCTTTATAAAAAGCTGCAATACCAGACTGTACATACTGCTTTAGATTTACCCGTTGAAAATCCGCTCTGCGAAGAAGATGATTAAAAATAAGGAACCACGCCAATGACCATTGAAATTAAAGTACCAACTTTACCTGAGTCTGTGACTGATGCCACGATTTCGAAATGGTATAAGAAACCCGGTGATGCAATTTCACGTGATGAAAACTTAGTTGATTTAGAAACAGATAAAGTGATGTTGGAAGTCCCCGCACCTCAGGACGGTGTGCTTGATAAAATTCTTCAGGAAGAAGGCGCGGTGGTGAATGCGGATGAAGTGTTGGCCATCATTAAAGAAGGTGCGGCTGCAGCACCAAAAGCGGAAACAAATTCAGAGCAACCTGCAACAGAGTCGAGTGAAAAAGAGGGCGTTGAAGTGTCCCCAGCAAGACCGGCGGATGCCAGTGAAGCCAGTGATGAATTAAGTCCTGCCGTGCGACGTTTAGTGGCTGAAAAAGGTGTGGATATCGCCAAAATTAGCGGCACGGGGA
>CAYXLV010000106.1:0-6763 GCA_964465995.1 uncultured Coxiellaceae bacterium
TGCTAAAAGTTATTACCGACTGGGGTCGTTATGCAGAAATTTTTGCGTATGATTATAACACTGGCATGTTAAGTCTAGAAAATCCGACTTAAAAAACAGGCCAATGGAGCCCGGTGACTGACCCCGGCCCCATTGGCCTTCTGTTACCATAGCGTTTTCCTTTAAATTCGTGAATTCAATTTTTGAGTCAGTTCCAATTCTTCATTTAGAGTTTCGGACCGGTTCATTGTTGTTCTTAAGTCATCAGTGCATTTTTTGATAAGATATTCGACTCTAGCATAGCAAATTTTAACGGCTTGCTCGTGTTTGCCCATATTTGTTGGACAAACTGTTTTCAAAAACAGAAGCACTTCTGAGAGTACCTCAGCTCTATTGTAATAATTACACTTTTGTTGCCGGTGCCACCATCATGCTAAGTGATTCTATTTAATTAAAAGCTTGGCGGGCTTCCAAGACTTGGTGGGCTATTTCCTTCGCTAGGTCCTGTGACAGGTGTAAATTTCCCATTGGCATGACGGTTGTTGCGTAGAGCGGTTCGGTAAACGCCATTTTGAATATTTATATAGCTGCTTGTTCTGCCGATGTGCCAGTTTGATCGAGGCATTGAAAAGAATGGTGACTCTAGCGCCGTTTCAATTTTTTTTATTAGTTCTGGATACTCATAGACTTGCTTTCCTTGAGGTAGACTTTCAATTCTTTTAATTTCTTTATTCATTTCTTTATTAAATGCCTCAAGGGCTGCTTGGCGAACAATGCCTAAGGCTGTTTGTTTGCTTTTTGTTTTATCAATTTGGAAGAATCTATCTAGGTTGGGGTTCTCATGTATATTTAATAAGGGACAATTGTTAACAAGTGTAAATATGGGGTAGTAATTCTTATAATTAAAGTCTTTTCGCTCCTTCATAACTTCAACTGCGAAAGTTAGTTTATGGATAAGCTCCTGCTTAAGAACCTTTGCATTTTGTGGATCAAGGTCTGGGCCAATTTTGTAGGCGAGGAAGGTCGACTCAAGCTTGTTCTTGAAATCTTCAACCCCTATTTGGCGTAGTTCATTTTTCCAGTCATATTCAAAATACTCTGTTGGATCTTTTTCTTTTTTATCAGATACAGGCATGGTTTTCTCCGTGAATAATATTGAGTGGCAACTGAATTTCGCGAAATCTATCACTTTCATTAATAATGTTCAAATGAAAAGTGGGTAAGTTTTCGGCTGATGCTGCTAAGCGGCATACTTAGCGCCGAAAACTCGCTGCTCGCTGTCTGGCCAGCGCTTGCTGCCTTGCTCTTTCTTGCATAAGTGCTACTTGGCGTTGTGCTTGTAATTGCTGCTGCCTTAGCTGAATAGCTCGTTGCTGGGCAGCTCTTTGTTGCTGCTGCCTTTGTTGTTGTGATAGCTGTTGTTGCCTTTGTTGAGTCGCTCTTTGCTGCTGTGATGCTTGTTGCTGTTTTTGCTGAGTTGTTTTTTGTTGTTGTGATAACTGCTGCTGCTTTTGCTGGGCAATCTTTTGTTGTTGCTGCTGTTGAAACAGCCTTTGCCGTTGTTGCTGTTGATGCTGAACTTGACGTTGTTGCCTGATTTGGGCGCTTCTTTGTCTTTGTATTTGTTGTTGAGTATTTCTTTGTGATTGGAGGTTGCGCTGTTGTGCTTGTATATTACGCTGCGGAGCGTTCGGGCGGTTATGACTTTTTTGTATATTCATTGCCCGAGCTGGTATTGGGTTTTGCCTAATAGGTGCTAGTTTATTGGCCATGCTTTTTTGCTGCCAATTTCTCATAGGACGATGGGCCAGAGTGCGTCTCACGCTGATTCCTCTCTGGTAGAGTCTTGTCGCTATTGAGTTAGCAGGGGCTGCCTTTTGGTGATATTTTTGTGCAAGCGTTTGTAGTCTACTCGGTGGCTGGTAGGTGTTTCTGAGCACCGGTTGTATTGAATTTATCCTGTTGCTACCACTAGGCCTGGTGACGCTTTTGGTATAATTTGGCAAATTTTCGTTGCGAGGAGGTGTTTTTTTTGCAATAACAGTGGGTGTTTTATTAAAGCTTGGATTTGACTTGGTTGTTGGCAAATTGGCACCGTTAGAAGATTTTTTGGCCAGCTTGTTTTGATTTTGTTTGAGTCTTTCGTACCGGTCACGATAGTTTTTCTGAGAGTTTTGCTTAACAGTAGTGGTTAAACGTCTCAAGGTTTTATTTTTTATTAAAAATGCAAATGATTGCTTTTTTTCCACCACAGGATTTGGTGGGTTCTTTTTTTCAGTATTTGGGCTATTTACTGGATTTTGATTAGGGTTACTTTTGGGATGAATGGCTTGATTTGATTTGTTGTTAATTACGTTAGGTGTAGACGCTACTTTTTTATCTGGGCCCAACTTGGTTTTTTCTGGTACTTTTAGGTTGCTATTTAATTTTGAAACTGTTGATTTAAACGAGGTGGCTTTGTTACCTGCAGATTGTGTCGCATTGCTGCCCGGATTTAAGTTGATCTTTAGAGGTAAGTTTGGTTTAGGGTTAAGGTCTTTAAAGGAGGCTGGTTGTGGCTTAGCTGTATCACTACTATTCATTTTAATATTCACGCGCGCCCTAAAGCTGTTGAGCTCTTGGGCTTTATTAATATAGGAAATGCAGGGCGAGTGGTTGCGTTTTTTTGCGATGTCGCCAGGTGTTTCGCCTTTGCTATTTTTTATGTTCAAACTAAATTTATAGGAGTGAATTTTTTCTAAAGCCTGTGGTCGATTGTGTTCTGCTGCAATATGTGCAGGTGAATTACCTTTGCCATTAGTGATGGTGGCAAAATTACGTAGTTTGGCATAGTGAGGTAATAGCAGGTTGATAAACTGTACATTGCCATTCGCGCAGGCAATATGCAGTAAAGTTTCAACCTTGGAAGTATCTCCTATTTTATAGGGTCTTGTTAAGACAGATTGTATTTCTTGCTCGTTGAATGAGAGTTGCTTGGCCCTATTGATTAATGCCATAAACTTACTG
The DNA here is from genome assembly GCA_964465995.1 of uncultured Coxiellaceae bacterium. Lineage (GTDB taxonomy): Bacteria > Pseudomonadota > Gammaproteobacteria > Coxiellales > Coxiellaceae > CAYXLV01. The sequence continues at coordinate 2,986 of CAYXLV010000106.1, forward strand.
TATTTATTGGTTTTAAGCGCTACTAACAATGCATCGGGGATAAGTTCTGCTTTCATTAGCGGGATATCTTTTTTTTTAAAATTAGCTGGGTAACTTTTTGGTTTATCCACAGGTGCACCTCGTGGAACAGCCCATTCGTGATAGCCACCACGGTTTTTATATTCAGGGTGTATTGTATTCCAAAATTCTGATGAAGGATTATGCTGGCTGCGCGGCACGAGCCTCATTACACCTTCTTGTCTGGTGATCACCTTGGATGTGTGGCAATGCTCCCACACTAGTGATGGATGTGGTGGAGCGCTAGGGTTATTTTTTATATTTTTAATAATATCATTATTATCTAGACCATAGATAAACTGTTGGCCTTCACTGTTACACCCGGTGAGAATTTCTAATAGTTTTTGATTGCAAATTTTATAGTGCTGGTTGCGACTTTTCCCAAAATCTTCTATATCAAGTTCAATTTGGCAATAGCTGCTATAAATCGTTGTGTTAACGGGTAGTTGTGTGTTGTTTTTATTTTCCATAAGGTTGGGCCTGTATCTTTTAATGTTGCATTTGGTTTGTGTTCGCTGGTTGTTTACTGATCGTTGGGTCAGGCTTTTCATCACTAGTTTCTTTGAATAGGCTGGAAATATTGACAATATTTGAAGTAGCTTTTTTATCTGGGTTGTTATTGCAGTTGACATTGGGTCCAGATGTTTTCGGTGTTTCAGGAACGATGACTTCTTCTTTTGAATTATTACTAGTAGGGTTTTCAAATAAAAAAGTACGCATGTTTTCATCTGTAGCAAGTTCTTCTAATCCTCTGCCATCATCACAGGTAGCCGAGACATTTGGGTTATGTGCAAGGAGAAATTCAGTGATTTGTATATTGCCTTGCTCAACCGCAATTAACAGGGCAGTGTATCCGCCCTGTCCTTGGAAGTTGATAATGTTGTCATCATTATTAACAAGCACTTTAACCGCTTCTAGATCATTATTCATTGTGGCATAGATAAGCTCAAAGCCTTTAATAGTGTTATTCAGAGGCGACTCCCTTTGAAGTAAGTTTCTCGCTGTATCGCCCATCTTATTTTTTATAAAAGGGTTGGCACCTTTGTTGAGGAGATACTCAGCCACTCTCTCATTTTGACAGTCAATAGCTAGCATTAATGGTGTGTAGTCGCTTGGATTCGGTTGATAATCGATGTCAACGCCTTCATGGATGAGCTCGGCGATTTCTTCAATTTTTGTATCAAATTCTTTTGCTCTAGAGCGAAGTCTTATGGATCGTTGCTTTTTTTCTTTTTCTAGTTTTTCTGAATGTATTATTGACAGCCTTTTTTTCTCCTCTAGAAGCTTTTCCATGTTGATATTGCTAGGACATGCTGGTAGTGATTCAATAAATTCTATGAAGCTATTGCACTCTTCAAAAGTGTTATATTTTTCTTTTTGTGAAATTGAGTTGCTAAAGTCTATTATTTTTAAACTTTTAGGAAGTTCGGCGAAGATAGCTTTAAAGTCGTCATATTCGGAGAGGTTTATGAAAGTGGTATTGTGTAAATACAGCTTTTCTATGAAAGTGGTATTGCGTAAATACAGCTTTTCCAGGCTGTGATTTTTTAGGCTTGAGAAAGCTAATAGCAGTTCATCTTTATTGCTTTCTTTTTTATTTACATTTAAGCCTAAGTGGCCTAAGCGGTTATTGCTTATATCCAGCACTTTTAAAGATTTAGGAAGTGCAGAAAAAATATTATTTAGCTCTTTTCCGCTAAATCTAAATAGTCTCATATTTTCGATGCAAAGGTTTTTAATGCTTGGCTTTAGCGCTGATAGGAGTTTGGTTATTTTATTGGCATCTAACTGATGTATTTTGCAGTTCATTACATCGGCTGTGATAGTGATTTTGGTGATGTTCTCATCAAGATGCTTTATTAAGTATAACAAGTCTTTATAGCTGGAGTCGCTGTTTTCAATTATAAGATGTTTAATATTGCTTGTTATCGTTTTGATGGATTGACCTGTTAAATTAGGTAGGTTGGTACCTGAAAAAACAAGGGTGTTAATTTTTTTTGATGCGGCTAGTTCAATTAGAAGTTCTTGATAAATTTTTTTGTTTCTTGGAATAAAATTGAAACAACTGCTAAATTTAAGCTCGGGTGATAGGCTAGCTACATTAAAAACTTGTCGCAGCTTTACCATGCCAATATCTGCAAAATTTGGTTTGCTTTTGTTGGTTTTATAAGCATAGCCAGACTTGATAAAGTTGGTTTGGAATAAATTGACCACCTTTTTTCTAATGCTGGGAAAAATGTCGGGAACGTGATGTCCGAACTCTTTTTCATTTTCCTGTGTAGATTGTTTAATTTCAGTATTATTGAGTATGGGTTTGAATATCTTGTAGTAGTGTGATTTCATTGAAAAAGTTGTGAAAAGCCCTTTTTCTGCATCCTCATCGAATCCATCGCAAGTGATAGTGAAATTTATTTTTGTATAGCGAAAAGCCGTTGAATTTTTTATTGATGACCCACCAAGTAGCGTTAGTGCGGTCCATAGATATTTGGCGCGGGCGACATTAGTTTTTTCATCATCTCCTCTGATATCGATTGTAATGCCAAGTGAGTATTTTGAATAGTTCATGATTTCAATGGCCGCTATACCAATTGCGTAATAAACGGCAACAACAGGGTCGTTGATATCAAATTCGTACATGCCAGCTCCTTATAGTTTATATATTTTTGCGCATTGTAATCACATCAAATGTTATTGGTAAAGAAGAGGTTTATGGTTTTTGTGAAGACTTGATTTTGTACAGTGACTTGCTATTATGCGAGCACTATTTTTTTGGTGAATTTATATGACGAAAGATAGCATTAATGCTGTTATTCCATTGCTAAGTGATGAAGCTTGGCTTAAAAAGCTTGAGGGTTTGACGAGCGAATCATCCAAGCAGCCTTTACAGGGATTAATTTTTGCATATACGCTTGTTTGCAAGTTAGATCCTGCGCAGGCGAGCGCAATTAAGTTGGATTTTATAAAAAAATTAGCAGAGCTGACAAAAATTTTACAGCTTGAAAGTGATGTGTCCTACCAGCATTTTGCAGTAATTTTCACAATGATAAGCAGTTGTTCTTTTCTTGATATTCACTACTATCCTAGGCTCGATAAATTTTTAAACATTACCAAGATTAAAAGCAAGCAAGTTGCTATGGGGATGGTGCGTCATGCGGCACTTGATATATTTAACACCTTGATGCGCAAAAAAATAGATCAGGCTGCAAAGCTACCTTTGCAGGACCAGCTTACAGAGTATGTTAATTTGTTAATGGAAATTGAAAGTGCATTGATGTTGCCATTATTTACAATGCCACGCTCGAACTGGTTTTTTTATACCACCAATAGTTGTAAAAATATTGAGTCTGGGGTTTACCAAGAAGTATTGTTTAAAAAAAATCAGCTGATTGAGATGAGTTATTCTCAAGAGGGTAAAGATCAAGTATCACTTGATTCTAAGCATTTCTGAGTGTGTGAGCACACACCAGTAGGATCTCTTACAGATATCTAAAAATAACCTGCCTTGGTTTGTATCGGCTTCAAATAAAAAGTTTGCGCGCTAGAATAAAGCATCAGCAGCAAGGCAACTACTTGCTAACGGGTGTGGCTCCATTGGCCGAGGTCGTTAGGGCAAACGCACTACATTTTTTGACCACTCATAGCTTATAACCTATTGATTATATTATCGATTTATTTTATAACGACACCAAGCCAATAACCAGAGCAAGGAGTCGCTATGAAT
>CAYXLV010000107.1:0-6757 GCA_964465995.1 uncultured Coxiellaceae bacterium
GTGTATTAGCGGGCCGTGATGGTTATCAAATCACGCAAGGTTCAGTACAGTTTTCTGCTCAAGACTTGTTAACACTCAGCCCAGAAGAGCGTGCCGTAGCGGGTTTATTCCTCGCCTTTCAATACCCGGTAGAAATACCTGGCGTTAACAATATGTATTTTTTACGCACCGCACTAAATAGCATTCGCAAACAACGCGGCGAAGACGAATTAGATGCAATGGATTTTATGCAATTAATTCAGAAAAAAATCAAAATTGTTGATATGGACGAACGCTTTTTAAAACGCTCTTTAAATGAAGGCTTTTCTGGCGGCGAAAAAAAACGTAATGAAGTGCTGCAAATGTTATTGCTTGAACCCAAACTGGCAGTGCTTGATGAAACAGATTCTGGCTTGGATATTGATGCTTTGCAAACTGTAGCAAAAGGTGTGAATAGCCTACGCAGCAGCGAACGTTCTTTTATTATGGTAACTCATTACCAACGTTTATTAAGCTACATCGAGCCTGATTACGTGCATGTTTTGCTAAACGGTAAAATTGTAAAATCCGGTGATAAGTCTTTAGCACTTGAATTAGAGGCCAAAGGTTATGGTTGGTTAGAGGAGCAGGTTGCGTAACGATGACAGAAACAATAGCCACAATATGGGATGCAAAACCACTACAGCAATTAATGAATGCCGGTCAGTTTAATGATGAGGCATTAAAAGTATGGCGCGAGCAAGCATTACAAGATTTTCTTGCACAAGGTTTTCCAACAAGAAAAAATGAAGCCTGGAAATACACGCCATTACAAAGCCTGCAAGCACAAACATTTGCTTATCAAGCAAACTCAGCAGCAGACGTTGACCTTGCAAATTATCAGCTTGAAAATACGAATACCTTGGTATTTATTAATGGGCACTACCAGCAGCAATTATCTGTTTTAAATGCAGTACCGGATGGCGTGGTGATCAGTAATGCGCTATCGGCAAATCATCAATCTACCTATGCTGAATATTTTAAAAGTAATAGCAGTCAACTGACCGCATTCGCGCAATTAAACGCAGCACTATTAACTGATGGCTTGTTTTTATTCGTGCCAGCCGGTGTGGTGATCGAGCAACCAATTCACTTATTGTATGTTAATACAAAAAACGACATGGCTTATATGCAGCATCCACGCCATACCATCGTGGTGCAAGCCAATAGTCAGGTGACCGTGTTCGAAGAATATGTTGGCCTGGATCAAGCAACTTACTTTAATAATGTAGTCACCAATATTCATGCAGCCGCTGGTGCTTGCGTGAATTACTATAAGTGTCAACGTGAAAGTAAAGCGGCATACCATATTGCCAATACATGGGTACACCAACAGCAAGATAGCCAAGTCAATACCTACCATTTTGCAATCGGTGCAAAATTAGCGCGCGAAGATTTGCATTTTGATTTTGCCGCATCGGGTTGTGATGCCAATTTAATTGGTTTTTATCACGGCGGCCCGCAGCAGCATACTGACTATCACACCCGCATTGATCATCAGCATCCGCACTGTCAAAGTCAGCAAGATTATCGCGGTATTGTGCATGCTAATGCGCACAGCGTTTTTAACGGTAAAGTGGTTGTGCATCCGCATGCGCAACAAACCAAAGCCCTGCAGTCAAATAAAAATTTATTATTAGCGCCATCAGCTGAAGTGGATACAAAACCAGAACTAGAAATTTACGCAGATGATGTGCAGTGTTCGCACGGTGCTACGGTTGGCCAGTTAGATGAAACAGCACTGTTTTATTTGCAAAGCCGTGGCATCAATAAAAACCAAGCCATTGAACTATTAACCTATGCATTTGTTAATGAGTTATTGCAAGCTTTACCACACAAGGCGATTGCCACAAGAATTCAACATTTAGTTACCGAACATATTCAGCAAAGCGAGGAGTGCTAATATGGTGAATAAAATTATTAGCGCTGAATTAAACGAATTAAAAAAAGATTTTCCGCTATTGCATCAAACTGTCAATGATCATCCGTTGGTATATTTAGACAGCGCAGCGACAAGTCAAAAACCACAAGTGGTATTAGACGCCGTTAATCATTACTATGCGAACGATAATGCCAATGTGCATCGCGGTGTTTATACCCTAAGCGAACGTGCAACAGCTGCTTATGAGGCAGCACGTACAACCATTCAGCAATTTATCAATGCGCCACACCAACACGACATTATTTTTACCAAAGGCACAACAGAAGCGATTAACTTAGTCGCTGCTAGTTTTGGTCGTTCTGAGGTAACGGCGGGTGATGAAATTTTAATTTCAGCGATGGAGCATCATTCCAATATCGTGCCTTGGCAAATATTGTGTGAACAAACGGGTGCAGTATTAAAAGTTATTCCCGTGCATGATGATGGCACTTTAGATCTCGAACAATATCAGCAGTTACTATCACCTAACACTAAATTAGTTGCTTTAGCACATGTATCCAATGTGCTAGGCACCATTAATCCGGTAAAAGATATGATAGCCATGGCGCATGCCAATCAGACGCCAGTGTTATTAGATGGTGCACAAGCAGCCCCACATATTGCCGTTGATGTGCAAGCGTTGGATTGTGATTTTTACGCTTTTTCTTCGCATAAATTATATGGGCCAACTGGTTTTGGTGTGTTGTACGGCAAAACACAATGGCTAGAAAAAATGCCACCGTATCAAAGTGGTGGCGATATGATTCGTTACGTGACGTTTGAAAAAACTGAATATAATGATTTGCCAGCGAAGTTTGAAGCAGGAACACCGAATATTGCCGGCGCAATTGGTTTGGCAGCAGCAATTGAATATGTGAATCAAATTGGTTTTGCCAATATTGTGCGCCATGAACAAGCGTTAACTCAGTATGCAAATGCTGCGTTGCAAACGGTTCCGGGGTTACAAATAATTGGTACTGCTAGTGAAAAAGTTGGGGTGTTTTCGTTTGTATTGGCACAAGCTCATCCGCATGATATCGGCACCATTTTAGATCATGCAGGTATTGCAGTACGTGCCGGCCATCATTGTGCAATGCCATTAATGCAGCGTTTTAAAGTACCTGCAACCGTGCGTGCTTCTTTAGGGCTTTATAGTACAGATCAAGATATCGATCGCTTAGTGGTGGGATTGCAACAAGTCATTGATGTTTTTGCATAGAGGTTTTGATGTCAGATTTACGAGAATTATATCAACAATTAATTATCGATCATGGCCGCAAGCCGCGTAATTTTGGTGCGTTATCAGATGCCAATTATATCAAGGACGGCTACAACCCATTATGCGGTGACAAAATTACTCTGTATTTAAAGGCGCAAGCCAACACGATTGAAGAAGTGCAATTTGAAGGATGTGGTTGTGCCATTTCCATGGCCTCGGCCTCATTAATGACGCAAGTATTAAAAGGTAAAACGTTTGATGAAGTCACCGCATTATTTCATTTGTTTCACGATTTGGTTACCACAGGTGCTGTTGCAGAAGATGCAGATCGCCTAGGCAAATTAATGGCGTTAGCGGGTGTTGCTGAATATCCATCACGCGTTAAATGCGCCACTTTAGCATGGCATACGGCAATAGCTGCCATTTCAAAAAGCGATGCAGTGGTAACGACGGAGTAAAGATTTATGCCAGAAACTAACATTATTGAATTCACCGATGCTGCAATTCAGCACATTAAAACGGTTATTGCACAAACAAAAAATGGCGTGGCATTTCGTTTATCGATAAAACAAACCGGCTGCTCCGGTTATATGTATGTACCCGATGTGGTGAGCGAACCAAAGCCGGGTGATCAGGAATTGCAGATTAAAAACATCACTATTTATTTAGATCCAAAGTGCATTTCCTTAATTCAAGGCACAGTGATTGATTATGTCACTAAGGAATTAGGTATGCAGCAATTAGTATTTAATAATCCAAATGCTGAAAGTTTGTGTGGCTGTGGTGAAAGTTTTAATTTAAAAGATGATGCAAGCTAAATGCATTCAGGGTAGTGCGGAGATTTTATGTCGACAACCAATACTGCAAAAGAAATTATTTTACTGACGCGTGATGTAGTGGCGCTAATGGTGCCGTCTGGTGCGCGCATTATGTTGCATCGTGGCACTGAAGTGACAGTCACGCAGTCGATGGGCAATTCTTACACGGTCAATGTGTATGGAAATTTAGCGCGAATAGAAGGTGCGGATGCCGATGCGTTGGGCAAGGAAATTTACAATCCCTGCGATGATATGCCGGCAGACGCCAGCTTGGAAGATAAAATTTGGGCGCAATTAAAAACCGTTTATGACCCCGAAATTCCCGTTAACATCGTTGACTTAGGTTTAATTTATAGCTGTAAAACCTCAGCCTTAGAGAACGGCACTTTTCAAGTTGATATTGAAATGACCCTAACAGCCCCGGGTTGTGGAATGGGCCCAGTCATTGCCGCTGACGCAAAGCAGCGTGTACTAGCGATCGCAGAAGTTGCGGTAGCAGAAATTGAAATGGTTTTTGATCCACCCTGGGACCAGAGCCGAATGTCAGATGCCGCAAAATTAGAACTAGGCATGCTTTAAGGTTAAGGGGGTCAACCACGGACACTTCAAAAATAATCCATATTAATCATATAGTTACCAAACCAAACTGTCCGTGTCGGGGGCGGACAGTTTGATGTTTAACCCATTGAAAATTAATGACTTTTCCCAAACTGTCCGTGGTTGACCCCCTTTGTCTGAAAATCGGTTTGATTTGTGGTAGTATGGGCGCGTTTGACTATCTTAACCATTATGGGAAGGCATTATATGAGCTTATTAAAACGTATTAACTGGACGAATACGATCTTCTTAGTTTCCACGTTTGTTATTGCTGTTATAGCAACTCCTCTTTTAATTATGCATGGGCTGGTGAGCTGGCCGACTTGGGTTTTGTTTGGTGTGATGTTGGCTTTGACTGGGCTGGCTATCACAGGGGGGTATCACCGATTATTTTCTCATAAAAGTTATCAATCTCATTGGTCAATTCGTTTATTATTTGCGTTATTTGGTGCCGCCGCTTTTGAAGGTAGTATTTTAGAGTGGAGCACCGATCATCGAAATCATCATCGTTATACAGACACCGATAAAGATCCCTACAGTATTAAAAAAGGTTTTTGGTATGCCCATATCGGTTGGTTATTTGTGCTAGATACCAAAGCGCGCGACTTTAGCAATGTTGAAGATTTAGCAGCGGATCCGATTGTTCGCCTTCAACATCGTTACTATCCATTGATTGCTATTTTTATGGGATTTATTTTCCCTATGTTAGTTGGTGCGTTATGGGGTAATGCAATTGGTGGCTTATTAATCGCCGGCGTATTGCGCATTACTTTAAATCAACATTTCACATTTTGTATTAATTCAGTCTGTCATCTTTGGGGTAAGCGCACTTACTCTGATCGCCAGTCAGCACAAGACAATTGGGTGACGGCATTATTTACTTACGGCGAAGGCTTTCATAATTTCCACCACCAGTTTCCCATTGATTATCGCAATGGCATTCGTTTTTATCATTTTGATCCAACCAAATGGTTAATTCGCGGTTTGTCCTACTTGCGTTTGGCAACTGATTTAAAACGCGTAAGTGCGCATCGCATTATTGAGTATCGCATTCGTATGGATAAACAACGCTTACTCCAACAAGCCGAACTTTCGCAAGAGTCTTGGCTAACTTATTTAAGTTCCCATATGGGTCAATTTTTAAAACCAGTTTACGATCGGATGAGTCATTTATTAAAACGCGTTGAAGAATTAGAAAAAGGCTATGAGCAACTGAAGAAAGTGAATATTGAAAATGTCACTGATAAAATGCATGAATATAGTCAGCGAATTAAAGATTATCGCGCTAACCTAAAGCAAGCTCGCAAAGAGCTTAAATACACGGTTTCATTGTGGACCTCATTAATCCAATACAATGCCAAAAAGCAGGTGGTCAGAAACCAGTAAAAACGCTAGTCGTCCTGCACAGGCCGTTCACGGTAAATAGCGATGACATGACCAATTTTTTGGATAAGTTCAGCGTTATGTTCTGCACAAATGCGATCAGTTAACTGGTCGCGCTCTGCTTTATCTTCCGCGTTTACTTTGATTTTGATTAATTCATGCGCGCTAATAGCCGTTTCGATTTCTGCATGTACCGCTTCGGTTAAACCATTGGCGCCAATAATGACAACAGGCTTCAGTGCATGCACTAGCCGACGTAATTCATTCAGTTGTTTTTTATTCATAAGGTGATTTGCTTTGGTGTTAAAAGCCGCCAATTATACAGGTTTTCCTAATTACTGCTAGGAAAGCTTGCCAAGCCATCAGCCATTCAACTGCCTTAACTGATATGTCACTGATTTCCTATCCTAACTGCTTGCATGCCTTTTTGTTGCTGGCAGAGCACGAGGTACTCATCTTTTATGCAAGAGTAAAATTTTTTGCATCATGCATTTCTCATTCCTACTCTACCCGCATTATGCTTAAAGCGCCTCAGTAATCGAGTGTAATGACTTTAATATGGGAATTGATTACTATCGCTTCTCTAAAATGCAAATTGTAAAGTTGCTTGCAGCGCTATTAAATTTGAAGCAATAGCACCATTATCTCTCAGAGTCGCTTTGCCAATATTGCTTTTTGAGGCAACAAACTATCGGGAGCAGCATGGCCAAAAAATCAAAACGCTGGATGAATGAACACGTGACGGACCAATACGTCAAACAAGCCAAAGCAGAAGGCTATCCATCTCGCGCCGCTTACAAA
>CAYXLV010000108.1:0-6672 GCA_964465995.1 uncultured Coxiellaceae bacterium
GAGAGGTTGCCTAACAATATCAGCTGTGGTGTGAGTGTAATGTAAAGGATATGGCTGTTTTTTTATGCGGTATATGGCTTTTGGCAGTAAAAATAAGACTTGTGGGTAATGATTAGGTCGCACAATGACACACACAACAACAGCAGAAGCCACAGGACGACAAAATGTCTGGTACAGATTTTTTCAAAAACCCCCTTGCATTTTTTACAAATTAAGGTATAAAAAGTACATATTTTCAATAACTTTAGGGAGTTAGCCAACCGACTCTCCCTAACTAGCCCATGTTAAGGAGGACATATGGACTATGAAGATAAATCTAACGATATGGATGATGATACGTTAGCGATTGACGATAATGACAATGAGGACACCAGCGATAATTATGATGCTAAGTCTGAAAAGTCAGAACCCAGCTCCGCTTGCGATGTCCGCCGTAGAATCGAAGATTATATGGCAAAAAGGCAGTTAGTCGATGAGTTAGGCGATGAATATTACGATGACCTTGATTGGGTTGTGCAATAGATAACAAAAGGCCGCTTTTTAAAATAGCGGCCTTTTTTATTTATTCTTCAGTTTGATCATCAGCTGGCTTTGCCTTGGGTTTGGCAGCGGGCGCTTCGGCTGGATTGCGCACTTGTTCTAAATCTTCAAATAAACTCACGATTAAGTTGTGCACTTTGGTTAGATCATCCGTTTGTTGCGCTTGGCGTTGCGCTAATTCACGTAGCATTTCGCTGACTTGCTTAATCTTCATTCCCATTCGATCACTGGGATCAACTCCTTCTAAAGCACCTTCTGGGTTAATCATGGTTTTTAAACTATTTACAAACCCACCTAAATCTATTTTTTTAGACATTCGCTCTCCCTTTTTGGTTAGTTAAGGCTGCAAATCAGTCTGACGTGGATCAATGGCTTTTGCAAGCGCGGTTAAATCCGCCTCACTCATACCATTGGCCACCGCATCAACAAACTTTGATCCCACCACAAAACCATCCGCATGTTGCAACACTTCATGCGCCGTCGCTTGATCAGCAATCCCAAAACCCGCCACCACAGGCAACGTCGCAACGGTTTTTATTTCTGCTAAGCGCTGTTGCAAATCGATCGGCAATTGTGTTTTCACACCGGTTGTGCCCTTGCGGCATGCATAATACAACATGCCTTGCGCTTGCTGGTGAATTTTTTCAATACGCGCTAACGAACTCGACGGTGCGACTACAAAAATCGGATCTATCCCAGCAGCACTGCATTGTTGCTGATAGTTCGCTGATTCTTCATAAGGTATATCGACCACCAAACAACCATCCACACCAGCAGCACGTGCTTTGGCAAAAAAATCCTGCTGTTGGTTGGCAATAAAAATTGGATTGTAATAGCTAAATAAAATAATCGGCGTCGTGGTTGCGGCACGTAATTTGGCGACAAGCTCAAGAATATCTTGCATGGTCACTTGCTGCGCTAATGCCCGCGTTGCCGCCGCTTGGATGACTGGCCCATCTGCTACCGGATCTGAAAAAGGCACCCCAACCTCTAAAATATCCACCCCACCGGCCACCAAAGCCATTAGCGCATTAAAGCTGCGCTCCATACCACCATCACCCGCTGTTAAATAGGCAATATAGGCAGGACCCTTTGCAAAAACTTCTGTAATTCGACTCTTCATCATCTTATCCATTGTAGTTACAGGGTTAGAACCGTATTTAAATCTTTATCACCGCGGCCAGATAAATTCACCACGATATGATGATCTTTAGGCATATTTTTAGCTTCACGCACCACATAAGCCAAAGCATGCGATGACTCCAGCGCCGGAATAATGCCTTCAGTGCGTGCTAATAATTTAAACGCTGCTAGCGCTTCCTCATCATTCACCGCCGCATAACTCGCACGACCACTTTGATATAACGCTGCATGCTGCGGGCCAACGGCTGGATAATCCAAACCAGCTGAAATTGAATGTGTCGTTGCCACCTGACCTGCAGCATCTTGCAAGATATACGTATAAAAACCATGCAACACACCAGGCGTTGCCATTTTAAAACGTGCCGCATGCTCACCCAGTTGATCAGAACGACCACCCGCTTCAACACCAATTAATGCGACCTTCGCATCGTCAACAAAAGCACTAAAAATACCAATCGAATTTGAACCACCACCGACACAAGCAATCACTGCATCAGGTAATTGTCCCAAACGCTGCAAACAATCACGCTTAGTTTCTTCGCCGATGACCGCTTGAAATTTGGCAACCATTTCTGGATAAGGATGCGGACCTAACGCGGAACCCAAGCAATAATGGGTATTGTCATAACTGGCTGACCAATCGCGCAAAGCTTCATTCACAGCATCTTTTAAGGTTTGACTCCCTTGATCAACACCAACCACCGTTGCGCCTAACAGTTGCATACGCTGCACGTTTGGCGCTTGCCGTTGCATATCAACCACGCCCATATACACCACACAGTCCAAGCCAAAATACGCACAAGCCGTCGCGGTTGCCACACCATGCTGCCCAGCACCGGTCTCAGCAATAACACGATTTTTACCGAGTTTTTTGGCGAGCAAACACTGACCGAGTGCGTTATTAATTTTATGCGCACCGGTATGCAATAAATCTTCACGCTTTAGAAAAATTCTTGGACCATTAATTGCCGCGCTAAAATGCGGCACTTCAGTTAACGCCGTTGGGCGTCCAGCATAATCTGCCAAATTTGCGGCAAATTCCTGCATAAATTGCTGATCGTTAATTAGGCGGTTATAACCTTCAGTTAACTCTTGAATCGGTGCCATTAAAATTTCTGACAAATAACAACCGCCAAATTCAGCATAACGACCCGCCTTAGCTTGTAATACATCTAACATTGTTGTTCTCGCGTTTGTTGAATAAATTGTTGGATTAATAAAGGATCTTTTATTCCAGGTTGGCACTCTACTCCAGAGCTGACGTCAACACCATCTGGTTGGCATTGTGCAATGCACGTATTGACATTATCAGCATACAACCCACCTGCAATAAAATATCGAAAAGGATATGGATTTTTAAAATGATCCCAATTAAACGTTTTTCCTGAACCCGCACGCTCATTATCAAAGAGCAAGTAATCACGCTGCTGGTCTAAATATTCAAGACCAGGATGAATAATCAGTTCACCATTTTGACGCACTGGAATCACAAAAATTCTGGCAATATGCTCCGGCAAATATTGATGCAAACGACAAGCCGTCGCACTATGCAATTGCACCACTGCCATATCGGTTTGACAAATCGACTGCAAATGTTGACGCGTTGTCGTAGCCACCACCGCAACTGGCATTGCGCCTTGTGCTTTGACTGCTCGGGCGATATTAGCCGCAATATCAATCGCAACAAATCGTCTCGACGTTTCTTCCAAAACACAACCAATAAAATCAGCACCGGCATTTACCGCAGCAAGCGCATTATCAACCGTTGTTAATCCACAAACTTTAATAATCATGCTGGCCCACCGCATTAATAAAATCTTCGGGTGCCTTTGATTGCACTAAAGCTTCGCCAATTAATACCGCATCAAAACCACAAGCTGCCATTTCTTTTGCTAGTAAAACATCATGAATACCGGAGTCGGCGACTTTAATAATTGTGTCAGGAATCAACCCAACTAATTCTTTACCGGTATTCACATCCACTTCAAAGGTGCTGAGATTACGGTTATTAATACCAATAATATCGGCTCCAGCTGCGATCGCTATTTCAGTTTCCGCATGCGTATGCACTTCGACCAATACATCCAAACCCAACGCACGTGCTTTTGCTAAAAGTGGTGCGGTTTGTTGGCCTAACATCGCTACAATTAATAACACGGCTGCTGCACCTGCAGCGCGCGCTTCTATTAGTTGCACCTCATCAATAATAAAATCTTTGCGCAAAAGCGGCACTTGCACCCACTGTGCGACATTTTTTAAATCTTCAATCGAACCATTAAAACCAACTTGATCCGTTAAGACTGAAATCGCTGCTGCACCACCGCTCACATAACGCATGGCCAACTCGACTGGATTTTCAATATCGGCTAAAAAAGCTTTTGAAGGTGAACGCCTTTTGATTTCAGCAATCACCGAGCAACCTGGTTTTGCTAATGCAGATTTAAATAAACCCGTGGGTGCTGTGACTGTTGGTTCTGGCGCAGCGGTTAACCATTTTTGTTTTAATACGCGAACCTCTTCCTGTTTTCTTAATGCAATTTTTTCTAAAAAATTAGCCATCCAAACACTCCAATAATTGTAAAGCACGGCCATCTGCCAAAGCATTTTGTGCAATTAACACGCCTTCGGCAATGGACACCGCATGCCCGCTGATATAAATCCCAGCGCCGGCATTTAAGACAATCGTATCGGCCAACGGGCTTTGTTCACCACGAAACACCGCGCGTATTAATTGCGCATTATGATTGGCATCACCACCACGCAAATCGGCAAGCGTGCAATACGCTAAGCCAAATTGTTGTGGATCAATTTGCAAGCTTTGCTGCTGCGCATCTTGAACTTCAATAACATCGGCCATACCCAAACAGTTCAACTCATCCAAACCTGCGCCATGCACAACCCATGCATGCTTAACTTCAAGTGCTACTAAAACATCGGCAAATAAAGGTAAATAACGCTTATCAGCCACACCCAAAATCATGTATTTTGCGCAGGCTGGATTTAACAGTGGTCCTAATAAATTAAACGGTGTCGCAACTCCTAATACACGTCGTATCGAGCGAATTTTTTGCATAGCAGGATGAAAGTTTGGCGCATAACAAAAACCAAAATGATTTTGGCGAATGGAATGAATGATATCGTCATTGCTCATATCAATATTAATGCCTAACGCCGCTAACACATCCGCCGAACCCGATGCTGATGAAACAGCGCGATTACCATGCTTTACTACATTCACACCACAGCTTGCTGCTAATAAGCTAGCAGCAGTTGAAATATTGACAGTATTCGCACCATCGCCACCCGTACCAACAATATCTAAGACATCATCGTCCACCGCTAGTGGTGTCATTAAAGCACGCATACCATCCACCAAGCCTTTCATTTCAAGCGTGGTGACACCTTTGGCTTGTAATAAAGCTAAAAATGCGGCCACTTGATGTGAGTCCGCATCATTGACCATGGCATTGACAGCTGCAACACAATGTTGCGTCGTTAAATCCTCACCTTGAATGAGTTGCTGGATTGAGGTTTTAAGCATGATTGCCTTGCTCCTGTGCAGTTACCGCGGGTATTTTTGCTTGGCGACAAATTTCAATAAAATTTGCCAGCAACTGATCACCACAGGGCGTTAAAATGGACTCTGGGTGAAACTGCACGCCAAAGGTTGGATACTGTTCATGATGCACGCCCATCACCAAACCATCGGGACTTTCCGCATCTGCAATTAAACAAGCCGGTACCCGCTCACGCGTTGCAATCAGGGAGTGATAACGCGCCGCAACAAACGGTAGAGGCAAATCGCGATATAATTTTTCGCGCAAGTGAAAGACTTTCACTTGCTTTCCATGCACCGGTCTTGGTGCCAAGGCGACCTCACCACCAAATGCCACCGTAATAATTTGATGTCCTAAACAAACGCCTAGGATTGGAATAGTGGGTGCTAATGCTTTCACTAATTCAATGCCTATACCTGCCTGTTCTGGTCGGCTTGGGCCGGGTGAAATAATAATGCCATCGGGCTGTAATGCTTTTATCTCAGCAACGGATGCTTGATCGTTTCGTAATACCACCAAATCTGGGTCGTGTACCGCAACCGCCTGATAGAGGTTGTAAGTAAAACTATCGTAATTATCTAAGATCACAATCATACAAATCCCCTTTCTGCTAATGCTATCGCATCCAATACGGCACGTGCTTTATGTCGTGTTTCATCGGCTTCTGCTTGCGGATCCGAATCATAAACCACTCCGCCACCGGCACGCACATGCGCAACTCCGTCTTTTACCATTGCAGTGCGTATTGTTATGCAACTGTCCATTTGCCCTTGGTTATCAATCGCAATTACCGCACCACCGTAAATTCCGCGGCGTGAAGTTTCTAAGCCATCGATAATTTGCATAGCGCTAATTTTAGGTGCGCCACTTAAAGTGCCCGCAGGAAAGACCGCACGTAATACATCAAACGCATCTTTATTGTCAGCAAGCTCACCCTGGACAGTTGAAACAATATGCATAACTCGCGAATAACGTTTAATACTTGCTTGGTCGACAACTTTTACTGTGCCAGGTCGACTCACCGCACCCACATCATTGCGACCTAAATCAACAAGCATCATATGTTCAGCTAATTCTTTTTCATCGCTTAATAATTCACGGGCTAAGCTTTGATCTTCTAAATGCGTTTCACCACGTGGTCTAGTGCCGGCGATCGGCATGGTTTCTACAGTGTTGTCTTGCAAACTGGCTAACCGTTCTGGTGATGAACCTACCATCGTAAAATTTTTATAGCGCAAATAAAATTGATACGGCGATGGATTTAAGACACGTAATGCGCGGTAAATATTAAAATCATCACCATTATATTCGCGTGAAAAAGTTCTTGATGGCACAATTTGAAAAGCATCACCGTTGGCAATAAAGTTTTTCGCTTGGTTAACGATATTGATATAGCGTTTATCATCAATATCCGCAGTGACTTCAACGGTAT
>CAYXLV010000109.1:0-742 GCA_964465995.1 uncultured Coxiellaceae bacterium
GTGTGTCATTTAGAAAAAATCTTATCCAGCAACTGCTGCCCCACTAGCAAGCTGAATTGTTTCCTTAACCATCGCTCAACACGAAGGTTTATTAAGTTTTCTCGCAGCTCTTTTATTAAAAAAGGACCGTGTATTTTAAGAGCCTCCAATAAATCTACTTGCTGATCAGTTAACGCTTGATACAAACATTTTTCCTGAACCAGTTTCCAGTCCAATAGTTTGTATTTGACACAGTTTCTAACAATGGAACAGAACAGGTGGTAAAAAAATATTTTATCCAGCCAATAGAGCAAAATAACATTGAAAATTTAGGCTTTCTTAAATGAGACGCCAGCCAGCCCGACCTAGGTTTGAGTGCTTTAAAAATCATGCAGTTAAGGGGGCAATTGGGACAATTAGCAGGAGCGTCCTGGCTTTATACATTTGATAGACAGTTTAAACCTTCACTAGTAATTCTATATCGCTGATACATACTGCTAGGAGTATCTGGAATCATGTATTCTGCAAATCTTTTATTCATCAGCTTCCTTAATGCTGATCTTACATTTCTATTTCTAGATTCATAGCCCAACCTTTCTAAGATTTCAGTCATACTCAATGGTTTTTCTTGTATAATTTGAAGTATTTTAAACTCTGTCTCCGAAATTTTTACCGCCCTAGAAGCGTCACCCTGGACCCCACCCCCCAACCCACCCAGGGCATAAAAAATAAAACACATAAAAAAAAAAAAAATTTTTTTTAT
>CAYXLV010000109.1:752-6628 GCA_964465995.1 uncultured Coxiellaceae bacterium
TGGACCCCACCCCGGACCCCACCCTGGACTTCAAGCTGAATACCCTTAATAAACTCACTATGTATTTGAATTTCCGTATAAAAATAAGTCCTTGCTTCATCTGTATGAAAGATGATCCGAGGTGAACCATTACTTTCTAAAGCATGCCTCATTTTAGGCAATCCAGTTCCCCGTCCTTCGGTAAAATCCAACTCTTTTAAAAACTCACCAATTCGCCGATTTCGGTAACGACGAGCCAGCATTTTACCTTTTTTTACATCTGATAAAGGGATGGAGTGATCTGCTCCTGGGTGACTCACAATTCTGATATTATTGCGATTAACGCGAACCTCAATGGGCTCACGAATCTCATAACTACGATGATACACCGCATTCACCAAAGCCTCTTCAACCGCTTCATAAGGATAATTAAAAAATCGCTTAGACTCTGCTTGGCCAGGAATTTTCAAAATCTTTTCAGAGATAAAGTTATTTTTAATGTATCTTAATGCACTGCGTAATTGATGATCCAGCGGCCCCTCAAAAATTTCTTCCTGAATAATATCTCCACCCTCTCCCTCAGGGAAATACACCACATCAATTCGGATATAAGGAAAAAATTTATTCGGCTGATCATTAAAAAACAATAACGCAACATTACGAGGCTTTATATACTCAGTACCGCCATCTACCAAAGCCATTTGACGACACAAGTCAACAAAGGACATATTGCTAGACTCATCAAGTAAATTACTATCAATCTCCTTCAGAAAAGATTGCAAGAGCGGCAGCTTAATATCCTGTAGTGACACATGGTGATTAATGCGATCATCATAAGGAACTGTTGCAGTTAAGCTGATCAATTCTTTTAAATCGTCATTTTTTGCAACCACTGTCATAGAATTTTTACGAATATAGTAACACTGCTCTTTGCCGGAGTTCTTGCCAAGTGCCTTTGGCGCGGCATATGGCCGGGTTTGCCCACCTGGGACCCAAATAATAAACAGAAACTTACTCTTATATGTTTCAACGCTCGTAATAGGATGATAGTTGGGGCTAAGGAATGCGCACAATCTTACTAACTTTTACTGCATTTTATCCAATTCCGATTTTTTAACCCCAGTAGGTGGAAAAATTGGTTCACCCGCATGTTCTTCAACGCCAATAACAATGTAGCCACCGCCAAAATTCTGAAAATCATTTGCAAATGCGCAAATAGTTTTTAGGATTGACCCAGGGTTCCAACTTGCCTTAAATTCAATCCGATCGGATTCCACCACGTGATCATGCAGCAGATTATTAATATTCACTGGTAAATGCATGCGAATGCCTTTTCGTTTTAGATGGTTACCGTCCCAATGACGCAAAACCAATTATCCAGCTTTTAAACCCGTTTTCAAACTACGACTAACACCTTCTAGGTGACAAAATGCGACTTTGCTTAAGCCACTGTGCTTGTATTGTCCAAAAAAATAAATGACTTTTTTCCTTTATAGCGATGCTTACAACTTTAATGATTGCGGGACAATAGTTTTTGACTTTTTTGGGCGATAGAGAAGGGAATAATATAAGCAAATTTTATTTAGCGAGCATGATATTGCAGGGTAAAAAAAATATTTTATCCGGCCAATAGAAAAATAACATTGAACATTTAGGCTTTCTTAAATGAGACGCCAGCCAGCCCGACCTAGGTTTGAGTGCTTTAAAAATCATGCAGTTAAGGGGGCAATTGGGACAATTAGCAGGAGCGTCCCGGCTATGTTGGTTTGTTTTTTGCCAGCATTGCATCGATATGGCTTGCTGCTGTTGTGGGCATGTTTTGCTTGATATTGAAAAGGCTGGTGTTTCTGTGCGCTTTAAATAGATCTGCCTGTCTTTGTGTTCTCAGCAGGTCGGCATTTTTTTTATTGTCCTTGCTGTTTGTGACACTATTTTTTAAGGCGCCTAAAGCTAAGTGCCTAACAACGCCTAATAACTGGTATCGACAAGGAGATAGGCTTTTGTTTATTTCTGAATACAGATCGCTCAAATGCTGAAGAAGCGTATCAATATTGTCACTTTTTAGTAATCCAATCTGGTCGAGCATTTTCTTTTTTGTAATATAGCGTGAGATATCTATCTTCGCGCAGCATCGAATAATTACCGTAGCACCTTCAAATTGCTGGTTTTTCAATAGTGTTACAAATAGTTTAGATAATCTTTCCTGTTCACCAGGATAACCATCAAAAAAACCACATCCTTTCATGATAAGAATAGCTGCTTGATATTCCTTTTTAATAATACAGCAATCAATCAAGTTTAACTTAGCGCTGAGGGGTAAAAATAGATAACTAACCTTACATAAGATGCCCGCAGATCGATACCAACCCTTGCTTATAGCCTGATCTACAACGCTCTTACCTTGATATAACGACACTCCAACCGCATTATTTCCATTATAATTATTTTGGAACTCCTGACATAATAATTTGTCGAGCAATTCTTTATGACCTTGATGAATAACAACGCCAAGCACAGATGCAGCACCACGACCAAGATAAAAACCCGGATCAAAATTCAATGGGACTTTAAGATCCTTGTGAGTGTTAAGTCTTTGAAGAATATTCTGAAGTAAAATTTGATTATTATTTTCGTCAGCGTACAGTAGCGTTTTTTCAAATACGTTATCCAGATTATCACACCTAAATAGACGATCAAGATTGTCTGCGGTAAAAAATTTCGATAAGTTAAGTTTTGCACTGATCAAAAAAAGATAAACAAAATACTCATCCGAAAGCGCCTCTTTGTTCTTATTTAGTTTACCTATAAGAGACTGTGCAAAAGCTTTTTTGTGATACTCGGTAAGTATCTCATATAGTTTATCCTCTGGAATCTGATTATTTTGAACCCCTTTCCAAATCAAATTACTTAACAGCACACCATCATCTTGATAATCACAATACTGCCAAACAGCCAAATCAAAACACTTTGAGACATCAGCATTGTGCCTAACAAGAAGCAGAGTAAGCTCATAATCATTATTTAATACAGCGCGCTCGAGCAAGGTATGGCAATCGCCGGACCAATCAGGAAGGTTGACAGCATCTTTTTGGATATTGAAAAGATTTTCCAACAAATTGTAACACTCTTTACGTGTTACATAATCACTTGAAGACTTGGCTACAGTGATTTTCTGATATAACCCAAAAGAAACGAGCATGGTTTCATATGGACCCATCCCACTAGCCAATTGATTTACGACCCATTCTACCAACTTAAGATTCTTAGACCATAGTAGCTTAGTCAGAGTCTTATCATAATCAGAACTATCAACTAAACTCGCACCTTTTTCAGATAATATCAAAGCTAGCTGATAGTTTTCTTCTTGAATACTGTAGTAGAAGGCGGTAGCACCTTTATATTTTTTTCTATCAACAGCAAGATCATTTTTTTTCGCTAAAATTTTATTTAACAGGTTATGATAACGCTTTTCGCTAGCAAAATAGGGCAACAAATCTTCTAGTACGTCATTTTTAGAAAATTTTAAAAGCACTGTTTCATAACTATCAACATCAAAAATATCTTTAAATTTATCCTGATGTAATTCATCCACCCGCAAGCCATTTAAACACGCTGACCTTACAACCTCATAGAAAGATACATTGGAACCCATTCCAGTTCTTTGACGTGCGTGAAATTTTTTGCTCAGCAACTGAAAGTAGTAAACTAAATACTCTGGTAAGGGATATTGTCGGCCCGTTTTTCCATCGTAGTAAGCTATCCCTACATATTGGCCACGACTAGCTAACTTAAGCTGCATAGCAGTGGCAAACAAAATATTGCCGAAAGACAAACCACCCCACATCTCTTCAGAGATAATAATATGCGAAATATCAGATAGTGGTTGGCTACGATCCAGAATAAAATTCGGCGCAACCAGTGATTCTGTGTATTTTAAATGCTTATTAGTTTCAAAATAGCCTGAGTCAAAATTATATTTTTGTTTACCATTTTTAGTTCGGTACGTAATGTTTTTAATACGAGCATATCTTTGCTGCAATTTGGCAGTTTGCGCCTCTAAATCTCTCGCCTTACCACCAAAATTACGGGTGTCTTTTTTTATTTGATCTCTAAGGCGCAAGACATCTTTATGCTGAATAAACGAACCGAAATCTGCACGAGAGCTACCCGCGTCACGACCGTAATGCCAGTAGGACGTTACCTTCTCTGGATAAGCAAGCACTGCACCAGCTCTAATGTCTCTAGTGTACTTTGGCAGCCCAAGAGGAATACCATGAACTAAAAGGCTGGTGGGAATAAAGGCATAATGGCTACGCACGGTATCAAAATCAATCAACTTTTCAACGCGAGCAAAGAAACGGTTTTGCTGAAGTTTTTTAGGTAAATGGAATTTTTGAGTTTTTCGAAGCCACTCTAAATGCTCTTCACTATAGATACTGGCAGATAACTTAATATATTCATTAAATAAATTATTTTCGTCTTGTGTTTCGAATATTTTTCCCATAGTGACTACCGCTATGCTAGATGTACATTATTTTGCCAAGGATTATATAGCAGCATCCACTAATTGCAAAGAACGAACGCGTATAAAATTGGCTTTTAAGCTAACCTTAAGAATAAATGTCTATTTTTTACGCCTCAGGGATAAAGGGCTTATCCCAAACAAATGCTGTTTCAGGAAATAGTAATTGTTGCGGTTTAAAATCTATATTTTCTAAGGTATTAGCTCTCACAGCCACCTTGCCGGCATGTGCTGTTGGATAAGCATATAAGTGAGTGGCGCAAGTTGAACAAAAATGCAAAATAATTGAGCTACCGCTGCCGCCTTGATAAGTGTATGTTGTTGTGTGGGTGGCTTCTTGTAAGTGGCTTTGATCAAATAGCAAACCACATAAATGGCCGCCGCTATTTATGACTCGGCAG
Source organism: uncultured Coxiellaceae bacterium (assembly GCA_964465995.1). Classification (GTDB taxonomy): domain Bacteria; phylum Pseudomonadota; class Gammaproteobacteria; order Coxiellales; family Coxiellaceae; genus CAYXLV01. The sequence goes on from CAYXLV010000109.1 coordinate 5,655, forward strand.
CTGCCGCAGTAGCAAATAAATTGAAATTCTGGTTCTGAGGTTAGAGTAAACTTGTTTTTTTTGCAGTGGCATTGGCCTGTTATATTTGGCATATTTGTATCTTACTTCTCAAAAGGTTAGAAAATTTTTAATCAATCTCTATGAACAGCGCATTATGCCATAAGCGAACGCACTGCAGCAAAAATTGAATTTAATATATAATGCATCTCCCCCTTACGCTTTGGTTTATCAAAAAGGTTTTGGCGCTCTGTCTGCGATGACAGCTTTAGGCTATGTTGTAGGACCCATGTTAGGCGGCACCTTAAGTAATGCACATCTTGTGAGTTGGTTTAATTACGCGACGCCTTTTTATGCGGCAGGAATCGTTGCGCTATTCTTAAGTATGATTATTCTCTTATTTACCGAAGAGACACTGGCCAAATCAAACATTCACCGCAAACCACTCGCTGAGCAATTTAATTTGTTTTCTCGCTTTAAACGCTTATCAGGCAATTACAGTATTAAATGGTTATTAATCGGCGGATGCTTTTTGTATTTATCTATCGATACGTTTTATGAATTTTACCCAGCATTAATGGTGCAACGCTGGCAGTTAGATGCTTATCATATTGCTATTTTTAATATGGCATTAGCGCTTGCAATTGGGGCGGGTTGCTTTTGGTTGCCGGGATTACTAATGAAAAAATTATCAGCGATACAGAGTTTATTGCTATCGACATTTATTGCTGTGGTGATGTATAGCTTTATCATAGTAACTGCGCGAGTTAATTTCCTGTATGGTCAGCTAGCGATGATTGGTTTAGTTTACGGCGCTGCTAGCACGCTGCACGCCATACTTATATCAAAAAATGCAAAAGACAATCAGCAAGGTGAAATAATGGGTGTGCGCTGGGGGCTGCGTATGTTGGGTGATGCGCTCGTTTGCTTATTCGTTGGAGTTATTTTAGCGGTTTCTGTGATATTGCCATTAATAT
>CAYXLV010000110.1:0-6597 GCA_964465995.1 uncultured Coxiellaceae bacterium
ATAATAATGATATTTAAAGTATTCTTGACCATATTCATTATTTAAGCCAAATTTAAGATATAAATTCTGAACATCGAAAAGCTTATCAGTTACAATCATCATGGAAAAAATAATATTTTTTAGCAAACTATCATCATATTTTTTTAGCTGCTCCTGCAACCTTTCCTCACCAGACGCTTCAATTACTTTGATAATCTTATCTGCGATAAATAGATTCTTATGCTGTTTAAATAAATTCATTAGCTTGATACATTTTTCATAATCTGATGCTTCATCATTGCTATCGCTTGAAGCTTCGGTGAGCAGCGCAGACCAATTATTCTGTTGCTTAGCAATCTCTAAATATTTATTCACTATTTTTGGATCTGCTTTTTGATGCTTATAAAAATTATAGGCTAGCATTGGTGTTAAAAAACACCCACCCTTTATAGATTCATCAAACAATTTTTCGTTTTCATATAGCTTTTGATTTTGCAATTTTTCTGAATAACGCACCTGTAATAGCAAAATATTAAATTTCGCAATTGCACTGGCGATATTGTTTTCGGAATTCTTAAAAATATTATTAGACATCTCATCATCAAGCAAGGATAGAGAGTAAAGACAATTAGTTAAGTGTACTGCTTGATAGGTTAAATGATTCTGCGATAACAACAAATTAAAGTTAGTTAAAAACTCATGCGGTCTTTTACTCGCATAAATACCTCTGTAGTTATATACGGTCATTGCATCGTTTAAAAGCATGTAATGGATGTTTTGCAAACGTTCAAGTGGCTGCTTAGCAATGTAATTGAGAACGGCATATTTTTGCTGAATCCAGTCTCCTGATACTGGCAATTGTATAAAATAATCAAGATACTCTTGCCAGTGCTCTCTGCCATCCAATAATTTATCAACAATTCCTTGGAGTGTTTTGAATTCTGTTAAATCAAAAATCATTATAAAACCTCTATTTGATTTGAATTTTTGGCAAGCATTCTAGGTCACACGGAGTGTTTATACAATGGACATTAGTAATTTAATATTGTATTAAGGAAAAAGGTGCCGCATTGGCCGCTTAGTCATCAAACCATCTAAACCACTTGTTAAAATGACAACATCCCTCACAGTAAACTCATAAAAATAGCTGATGCGATCGAGCAACCTCTCACTAGCGTTCGTGGCTGTGTTTTCAGATTCATTTGCCAAAGCGCGACATCACAGCCACGAACGTTAGTGAGAGGTTGCCCAAAAATACCGGCTTCTTTTTTAAGTTAATACACAATACTCAAGAAGCTAACTTCACAAAAAATAATAAAAAACCTTCTTACCAACTTGCAGGTAAAGATTAGCCCTTTACTTTAGGAGTCGGACTATTTCTTCGGGACTGGGCAGAAGGTGCTGCCATGAGTCTCCAAGAGAAATAAACGAGTCAGCCCCAGTCAGCCGTGATAGCTTGGGCGGCGGATTTGATTGGGTGGCAATTAAGGTAACCAACTGCTCACTTAGAGATGCTGTTTGGCGTGATTCGTCGATGATGGCGACGTGCTTGGCGTTGGCAATTTGGTTAAGGATTTGTGGTTCTGGGAGCGGTTTTAGCCAACGGAGGTCAATGACTTTGACTGGGGTTTGATGGGATTCTTTTAAAATTTTGGCGGCTTGGAGAGACATGGGGACGGCGTTGCCGTAGGTGAGGATAACGGTGTCGGTGGCGTCACCGTAGACGGCAAGTTCACCAAAAGGCGTGGTTTTATGGGGAGCTGGGTAGTTGAAAAGCCATGCTTGGTCGCCAGGGGTGTGCAGGTCCTTTTTCATGTATAGAGCGATGGGCTCCAGGAAGACAACGATGCGTTGTTCGATATACGCCAGTTCGACGCAGGTGCGTAACATTGTGGCAGCGTCGGCGGCGTTGGATGGGCAAGCAATGATAATGCCGGGGATGTCGCGCAGGACGGCGAATGAGTTGTCGTTGTGGAAGTGTCCGCCAAAGCCGCGTTGGTAGGCAAAGCTGGCGATGCGGATGACCATTGGGTTTGTGAATTGACCGTTTGAAAAAAAAGACAGCGTGGCGGCTTCGCCACGCAGCTGATCTTCGGCGTTGTGTAAATAAGCTAGGTATTGGATTTCTGGGATGGGTAAAAAACCATTGTGAGCATGACCGATGGCGTAACCTAAAATGGATTGTTCATCTAAAACAGAATTAAACACACGCGCTGGACGAAAGCGATTGCGTAAATCAGCAGTGACTCGATAAACACCGCCTTTTTGTGCGACATCTTCACCAAACACAATTATATTCTGGTACTGCAGCATTAAGTCGGTTAATACAGCATTAATTGCTTGCGATAAATTCAATGGATTTGCAAGCTTGGCAAATTGATCACCAAATACTTTTTGACGCATCGCCAAAGCTGGTAAAGGTGGCACGGAAATATTACGCACTGGCGGCACAATCGCAGCCATCACTGCTGCTCTTGAGGCCAATTGGGCGCTGCCAACAACCTCTGTCGCTATTTGCTGAACTTGCTGACCGATTGCTTGATATTTTTGCACGATATCAGTAGCACTCAAGGCACCTAATTCCAAAATAATTCTTGCGGTATGCAATAACGGATCTTGCTGTTCTGTTGCCTCAATCTCTGCTTTACTGCGATACTGCAATTCAACATCTGTACCAGCATGCCCTAATAAACGCACGCATTTAACATGTAAAAAAACGGGTTTTTTCTGCCGACGTGCTATTTTTTCTGCGGCACAGGCTTGTCGATATAAATCTAAAATATGCAAACCATCTGCTTGTAGATACTGAAAAAAAGGATACTTTCCAAATAACGACTCAATCCAATCCGATGGCGTGGGCACTGAAATACCCCAGCCATTATCTTCACATACAAAAATTAACGGCAGCGGATAACCATCGTGCGCCAACCACTGCGCAGAGTTAAATGCAGCTAATGCAGAAGCATGATTACAGGATGCATCTCCGAAACTACCGAGCACAACACCATCATCTGGCAAAGGGTGCTGAATATTTAAAATATGTGCCCGCTTAATGGAAGCGGCTGCACCAACAACCTTGGGTAAGTGCGAGGCAATCGTCGAGGTTTGTGGTGGAATCGATAGTGCTTTTGAACCCAAGACTTTATGGCGCCCTGCTGCAATTGGATCGTCTTTTGCCGCCACTAAAGACAATAATAAATCGCGGATAATTTTTTCATTAGCATACTTTGACTTAGCGCGCTGAATATAAAAACCTGCATCGCGATAATGCAAAAATGCCATATCATCGACATGCAATGCTTTAGCAACGGCTGCCATGCCTTCATGACCACTGCTGCCAATCGTATAAAATGCTTGGTTTTTGCGTTTTAGCTCGCGCGCGATTAAATCTAAATGGCGACTGATTAACTGCGATTCAAATAAATCGAGCAGCTCTGCTTGGGTTAAATGCACATCCGCTAAGCCTAAAGCAATGGCTGAAGTCGGCAGCTGCCCGCTGGTAACTGCATTGATAAAGTTAGCATCGACTATTGATGCGCGATCAAGGTTGTCTGCACTCGCCCCCATACACTATCCCTGTAATAACAACAGCAAGCATTTTGCTTTATCTTTTTTGGCTTGCTTCCACAGCTCGCAACTCTGTGGCCAAACCATCCAAAACGCCATTCACAAATTTATACGCATCACTGGCGCCGTATTGCTTGGCAATTTCGATAGCCTCATTCACTACGGCACGATATGGCACATCCAAATGATGGATTAACTCAAACACCGCAATACGCAATATGGCCAGCTCAACTGGATTTAATGATTGAATACCACGATCCAAACGTGGCGCTAATTTGGCATCAATTTGCGGCATATGCCGAATAACGCCGGATATTAAAGCCTTAAAGTATTCAATATCCGCATTACGCGTATTGTGCTCTACTAAAAATTGATTAATTAATTCATCTTCAATGTGCTGGGTAAACGCCCATTGATATAAGGCTTGCATAGCTAAAACTCGCGCTTTGCGACGAGAAGGTTTTTTTTGATTCATACTGTAGTTTCTTGAAGTTTTTGAATCTCTTCATTAAACGCATTTACATCCTGAAAACTGCGATACACTGAGGCGAAACGAACATACGCCACTTGATCTAACTGACGTAATTCATCCATTACACACTCACCAATAATTTTTGATTTAATTTCACGTTCACCCGAGGTGCGCAAACGATGCATTATCCGATTCACTGCAGCATTGATTTGATCAATACTAACCGGACGTTTTTCTAAAGCACGCAATAAACCGGAGCGTAATTTTTCTTGATCAAACGCACAACGTTGGCCGTCACGCTTAATCACTCGCGGCAGTAGTAACTCCATCGTTTCATAAGTGGTAAAACGCTCGGTGCATTTTAAACACTCACGCCGACGTCGCACTTGCGCGCCCTCATCCACTAAACGTGAATCAATCACTTTGGTATCTTCGGCTTTACAAAACGGACAATGCATAGAAAACTCCCTTTTTTTTTATTGAGCGATGAAATCCTTTTCATACACTGGAAACTGTTCACAAATTGCTAATGCCTTAGCCTTCACCTCGTTAATGACGTTGTCATCACCTAGGTTATCCAAAACATCGCCAATCCAATTGGCCACTTGCTGAATTTCAGCCACTTTAAAACCACGCGTGGTGGCCGCGGGTGTGCCGATACGCAAACCGCTTGTCACAAATGGTGAACGTGGCTCACCGGGGACGGTATTTTTATTCACAGTAATATTGGCACGCCCTAATGCTGCTTCAGCATCTTTGCCGGTAATATCTTTATCAATTAAATCCACGAGAAACATGTGATTATCGGTGCCGCCGGAAACAATTTTATAGCCACGCTCACTAATGGTTTTGGCCATCGCTTGCGCATTTTCAATCACTTGTTGTTGATATTGTTTAAAGCTAGGATCTAAAGCTTCTTTAAACGCAACCGCTTTTGCGGCAATGATATGCATTAACGGCCCACCTTGGGTGCCTGGAAAAATTGCTGAGTTTAATTTCTTTTCAAGATCGGGATTTGACTTTGCCAAGATAATCCCACCGCGTGGGCCGCGTAAAGTTTTATGCGTGGTAGTTGTGGTGACATCGGCAATGTTAACCGGGGAAGGATACAGTCCTGCAGCAACTAAACCCGCTACATGCGCAATATCCACTAATAAATAAGCACCGACACTATCCGCAATCTCACGAAATTTTTGCCAATCGGCGGTGCGGGAATAAGCTGAGAAGCCAGCGACAATCAATTTGGGTTGATGCGATTTAGCTAAATCGGCGACTTGGTCGTAATCGATTTCGCCATCGGCGTCCAAACCGTACATTTTCGCATCATAAAGTTTTCCAGAGAAGTTAACATGAGAACCGTGAGTGAGGTGTCCGCCATTGCTTAAATCCATTCCTAAAATTCGATCGCCCGGTTGTAACATGGCCATGTAGGCGGCGGCATTGGCTTGAGAGCCAGAGTGTGGCTGCACGTTGGCATAATCCGCTTGGAATAATTGTTTGATTCGATCAATCGCTAATTCTTCAGCAATATCAACAAACTCACAACCACCGTAATAACGCTTATGTGGATAACCTTCGGCATACTTATTGGTTAACTGAGAGCCTTGCATCGCCATGACGCGTGGGCTGGTGTAGTTTTCCGAAGCAATCAATTCAATGTGATCTTCCTGACGCTGGACCTCACCTTGAATCGCATCCCACAGTTGCGGATCATACGTCGCCACGTTCATATCATTAGTAAACATCAAACCTCCCAGGCAATTAAAGCTGTGGGCATTGTATCAGCTTTAAGATATCTGCCAAAGTTATTGTTAATGGGGCAAACGCACCCGATATACAATGGCGGCAAGTCCAACCAATAAGGTGGCAAATTTTAAGCATCTTGTAAGGCGTCGCCATAGTGCTGGCAAAAAAGCAAAATTAATTAAAAGAAAAGCAGTTAACAGCAGCTCTGACTGTGTCCTACTCCTTGGTGCGCACACCCATACTTTGTATCAAATTTTTTCGAAAACTGTATGACAAATATTATTGTAAAACACCCATTGATATGCTCTGATGTAGCAAAAATTTTAAGGAAGGAAACACAAAGATGCTCGAAGATGCTTATGATTTACTTTTGAAGGGCAAATACAGTGAATGCGCCCAAAAATGTAAAGACATTCTACTTTTAAATAATGAAGACATTGAGGCACTAAAGTTACTATCGAATGCTTATCTTCAAGATGATAAATTTGATGATGCATTGAAGTATGCGAAGCAAGCTCACGACATTGAACCATCTGCCGCAACATGGGCACAGCTTAGTGCCATATACACAGAATTGGGTAATTCAAAGCAAGCATTAGACAGTATTGAAAAGGCGCTAAAAATTGAGCCTAAAAATTATCTACATCATCATGCAAAATCGATTTCCTTAATCGCTTTAAATCGCCTAGAAGAAGCAGAAGAATCAAGCATCACCATGAAACACTTTTTTCAAATACAATACCCTACAAAAAATAGTTATCTACCGTTCCATTCTAAAATACTTTATGAACATCATCGAGGGCTTGGATTAATATATATTATTCAAAAAAAAT
>CAYXLV010000111.1:0-6576 GCA_964465995.1 uncultured Coxiellaceae bacterium
ACCGTGGACTGGCCATTTTTAATCGTCACCGCACTACCCGGCAAATAAACTTTAGGTGATTCTTTAATTTCAATTTTTAATTTTGCTGTCATCCCAACGTGAATAACTTTTTTCTCGTCTTCAGTAATCGTTGGCACTTTAACGTTAACGGTGAATTGGCTTAAACCACCACTGCTTCCACCATTACCTTGTGGCGTTGCTTGTGATGCAACGGAGGTGACCTTGCCCTTCAACATTAAGCCAGGAAATGAGTCACCGGTAATCACTGCATTCATGCCTTTTTTAATTCGATTAATATTGATTTCACTGACTTGAATCACTACCGAAAATCCGCTTAAGTCACCAATATTCAACATCAAACCACCGGGCTTCACTTCACAGCCGACTTGCAAAATACTACATTTACCATCGTCTGAACTCGAACTGCTATCGGACTGCGTTGGAAATAATGCGACGCCGGTTCCCGGTGATAACACCATGATATTGGTAAATTGCTTTTTCAACAATGCATTGACCCGCTCCGTATCACCCAGCGTTAACCCTTCAATCATCTTGCGATCAACTTTGGCTTTTTGCAGTGTTTTATCTAACTGAAATTCTGACTGCAAATAACCTAACGCTGTATTTTGAAACTGACTGCGGCTGGTTAAAAAAGTTTCTCTAGAGATCACTCCGGCCTTATACAACGCTTTTGTTCCTTGAAACGATTCAACCGCATTATCATATTCATCCTTTTTTTGTAAATAGGATGTCACTGCTTCTCGAAATGCTTTAGAGAGTTCTTCAGAATCAATGGTGACCAGCTCTTCATTTTTCATCACATCTTCACCGTACTGAAACTTAACTGCTGCAATACGCCCCGCCACCGGACTGGTGACTGGTATGACTTTTAACGGCTTTAACACGCCATTAAAATACAGCGGCGTGACAATTGATTTTAATTTAGCAGTAATAACACGCGTCTGCTTTTGTTGTTTTGCTTGGTTATCATCTGCCTTACATGCAGCCAAAGAGAAACCAATCACAATCCATAGGGTTATTGCCAACACACTTTTTATTATTTTCTTCATCGTTTAGTACCTTAGTTTTATATCCCACTCATCCAAGGTGATGCCCAATGTTTGGTAAAGCTGGGTAATTCCATTTAAATAAGCAATTTTTGTTGCAACCAGATTAATTTCTTGTTGCAACAAAATATCGCGAATTCCGTTCACTTCGAACACGGTTGTTTTACCGTATTTTAATTTTAATTCCGCGTTTCTTAAGTTTTGTGCTTGCATCGACACGGCTTTTTTAGCAATAGCGATTTGCTCAAGCTGATTTTCTAGGGTATTGACTTGATTGATCACATCGCGAATTAAATCTTCTTTTTGCTGCTCTAAATTCAATTTGGCCTGCTCAAGTGCGATTTTGGCATTCACTAAACCAACCTTCGCTTGAAAATCATCCACCGGGATATTGAGCTGAAACATCACACTGCGAGTCGTGCCACCATCACTGGTTGCGGGCAAAAACATACCACCGGCATCACTAACACTCACCGTCCCCGTTGCATTTAACTGCCAACGTCGCGCATCTTTTGCTAGCACAACGGCACGTTGATCAGCTCTTAAATTAATGACTGCACTTTGATAGGAAATATTATTATGCAACGCAATTTCAATGGCTCGTTGCATTGGTGGTACTTTGTAGCGATCGTAGTCAATGGTTTTATAAATTTGCAAATGCGCACTTGGCACCAGACCAATAGTTGATAGCAGCTGTTGATAATCAGTTTGAATCGTATTTTCCTGAGTCACCACATCTAAACGCGTGGTTTCATAGTTAGTCGACACCTGAATCAAATCACTTTTTGACATTTTGCCAGCTTCATAACGTAGCTTTGCCTGCTTCACTTGCACGCCTGAATCTTTCAAAGTTCTTTCTTGAATTTTTAAATTATTATAATCTTGCACCAACTGACGATAATCTTGCACCACCGAGACAACCACGGTTATCACATTATTTTTAAAACCAAGCTTAGCCACTTCTTCTTGATCAATTGCATTTTTCCAAGGAATTAAATTCACCGCACCACCACCACGCAAAATCGGCTGCATCACTGAGACGGTCGCAACATTGGTACCCCGTTGAAAAGCAGATGCCATATTAAACGTCACTTCCGTACCAATCGGTGTTTTCACTCTTGTTTGAAACTGACCAGCGTACGTCGCCGGCGTTCCAAAAGCGAAATTGCCATTAATGTTAAATGTATATTGCGGTTCAAACGCATAATGCGCCAATGCTAACGCGTATTTATCTGTTACACGTTGCAACTCACTTGTTTTAACCACCGGACTGTGGCGCAAAGCCAGCAAAATGGCATCGCGCAAGGTAATTTTTAATGGGGTTAATCGCGTATGCCGCGGCCCTGGTAAATGAATGCGACGCTGTTCAATCGGATAAAACGGATGCTCCAATGAAACAAACGAAGGCGGCAATGGTGGTGGTTGTAAAATTGCCTGTCCCGACACTTTGGGTGGCGGCGCATGTAAAATCACTTCACCTTGCGCGGCTTGCGCGGCTTGCGGTGCAACAGGTGGATGCGGATTAATAAAATGGGTTTGTTTAGGCTGTGGTAAATGGAATTCGGAATGGTGGTGGGTGTATCCTGGCGGCGGTAACAACATCGATGCAAAAACATTACATGAACATGCTGCTGCTGAAAACCAAATTGCATATTTGAAAAAAGCTTTCATTAATTAACCAGTCATCCCTCAGTGAAGCAATATTGTATCTTATTAATATACCTTTGTCTTGCGGGCCTTTTTAAAAAATTCGTAATAAAAACATTGAGTTGCAACAATGTCGCCACATCAAAAAACCGCTGTATTTTGATGCTTGGATTCAGTATCCTCTGTGCTGGATCAACTGTATTGCCAACTTTATTACCCAATCAATGTTATGTTACGAATTATTGCTGACGAGAATATTCCCAATGTGGCGCAACAATTTGCCGCACTTGGCACCGTAAACTGTCAACCTGGACATACCATCACCCGCGCTGACTGCCTCCAAGCCGATGTATTACTCGTACGCTCGGTGACAAATATTAACCAACAGTTACTTCACAACACTCCCATTCAGGTTGTTGCCAGCGCAACCGCTGGTATCGATCATCTTGATATAGGGTATCTCAAAAGTCAAAATATTAACTATTACTATTCTGCCGGTTGTAATGCTAATGCTGTTAGTGAATATATTGTCTTTTGCATTGCCGCATTACGCGAGCGTGGCTTGCTAAGAAAAAAAAATATCCATGCCGGTGTCATTGGCCTTGGACAAGTAGGCCAACGCGTGAAACAAAAATTAAACACCATTGGTTACAATGTAATCAGCAATGACCCACCAAGAGCAAAAGAAGAGCAAAGTTTTCTATCAACACCACTACAAGATTTTCAGTCACTGGATTTAATTTGCTTACACACACCTCTCACCCAGCAAGGCCAATATCCAACCTACCATTCAATTGATCAAAATTTCCTGCAACAACTAGCACCAGACTGCATCATTATCAACGCAGGCCGTGGCGCCGTCATTGATGAGACCGCATTACGCCAAGCGACGCATCTGCATGCCTGCCTTGATGTGTGGGAAAACGAGCCGCAAATCAATCCACAACTGTTAGAGCAAGTACTTCTGGCAACACCACATATTGCCGGCTATAGCCTTGATGCAAAACACCGCGCCACCACCATGATTTACGAACAAGTTTGCCAGCATTTCAATATCACTCCACAAGCTCCTGCTACTACGCAACCAGATTTATTCACGATTGATCCGCACAACACGATGACTTGGGAAACACTGTTACTCAAACTCTATGACCCGATGGCACACACCCAAAGCATGCGCGAACATTGCTTGCGTCAACCCGAGCAAATCGCCGAAGCATTTATTGAGTTAAGACACCGTTATCGATTACGCCACGAATTTAAGCATTACACCCTGACTAATGAAAATCTGGATGCACATTCCATCAAGATCTTAAAAGGCTTAGGTTTTCAAATTAAGGGCTAACTGTACCCGCATGTTCTAACACTGCATAATTTTCATTTGCCAACATTTGCGACAATTTAATTAAAGGCAAACCTGTCAATGCATTGGGATCTTGACCTTGCATGCTAGCCAACAACACAATGCCTAAACCTTCTGCACGCACACTGCCAGCACACTGATAAGGCTCATCAATCGCTAAATAATTTTTGATGTCTTGCAAGCTCAATGGTTTAAAATAGACTTCATAAATTTCCGTTGCGAGTTGCACACGCTCAGTTGCGGCATTCAATAAACACAGCCCTGTATATGAAATCACTTTTTTACCACTCATTTTTTGCAGCTGCCGCACGGCATTTTCATGCGTATGTGGTTTACCTAATATTTCATTATCAATCGTTAGCATTTGATCACAGCCAATAATTAACGAATCAGCAAATTGCTTTGCAACAGCACGCGCCTTAGCTTCAGCTAAACGCGACACCATCGCGGTCACCGACTCATCGGGCAACGGCGTTTCATCAACATTAGGAATAGCGATCGTGAAAGGAATTCGCAAACGCGCCAATAAAGCTTGGCGCGCTGGCGAAGAAGAACTTAAGACTACCACCTTAAGAGAATACCCTTTTGAATGGATGTGCGAACAGTAGAATAACGCGGTGAACTGCTGACTACCCAATAGTTACCTTTATTGCTGCCACCAAATTTAGCGCGGGTATATTGGCACACTTCTAGCACACCACCACAATCCGTTGTGTCATCATCAGTACTATTGCGATAGGATTTTTTGCAACTAAACTGCATATTTTCTTTGTCCATTGCAAATGCCGCCCATTGGTTAGGACGAATTTTATTTTCATAATTAGGACTAAAAACTTCGTGCGGTTGTTTTACGAGTTTTAAAATAATATTGCTATTAGAGGTGTTGTGAAACATATAAAGTGTTTGCGGCGTTTCTTCGCTAAGCGGTTTTAATATCAGCAGATCATTTTTAAATTCAAAGCCAACATGGCGACAACCACGTGGAAAACGTCTTTGAGATCTTTTACTTTTTCTGGCGCCCAACGCAGATTGCGTTGTCATAAAGCTAAATAAAATTAAGGTTAAGGTGATTAGTTTAAAGCAATGAGAGTGTCCAGACTTGGCGTGGCGCATAGATTTCATCCTTGTGTAAGTACAACAGTGCACCCATTTTAATAGAATCTACGGCAGAAAATCTAGCGGAAATAATTTACTCAATATCCTGCACCACCACCTTGGTGCCGCGATAATTATTTGCTCTAGAGGGAAGTTGAATAAAGGATTGATTAAGCCATTTCGCATCTTTGGTAAACATGCGCACACAACCATGACTATCCCGATACCCAGGCACTTCATTAGAACCATGCAATGCAAAACCACGATAGAAGAACATGCAATACGGCATATCCGCACCACCACGCCCCACGGGGAAAACATTGGACTCGCACCCTTTACCATCTTTATTAAAAACATAAAAACCACCCGTGATAGTACGGCAACTGCCACGAATATCATGACAATAATCCTTACCGGATGATATCGGTCCCCACCATTGCAGCTCACCATCAGCATCGTATGCCCCCCAAGCAAGCTTGTTTTGATCAATCAAAATAACCGTTTGTCCTTTATAGTGCTCAACGTATCGTGGAAAAGGTGAAATATCCCAAATGGTAAGATTTTCAATTTTATGGGGTACGACCAGTTTCATGCCTGGATAGATGCGCATATTGGTGCGATTTAAGCGCATTAACAGGTCGCGAATTTCAGGATTAGGCCAAAGCTTGCGCCAAGTATCACCTCGTTTGACTTTTATACAGTGGTATCTAGGGGTATCACAGAGAGTAAGCGCGTAGCGCTGTTTTGAGTTTTTTTTGCTTTTTTTTGCGTGGACGTTAGAAAACAGTAGAGCTAAGCCACCCAGGGCTATCAAAATAGAGAAACTTAGTCGCTTAGATCTTTTCACTGGTCAATCCTAAAAGAATCGTTTCTTTAAACGTAGTACAGTTTGCTCTATTTGCCATACACCTTATCCACACCAGCATCAGCGCAGCATACATATATATAAGTGTAAAAAAAGCACAGATCACCGGTAATACGTTTTAAAAAATATGCTTTGACCACTAAGCCACCCACGCACAAAAAGCCAAAATTTTCTCTGCTATAAATTAGCAAGTAGACCACGAGGATAAAATAATGCGACATAGCCTTTTTATTATCACTTTGCTTGGATTGATCGGCACCGCCAATGCCAACGTTTATGAGAGCAATTACATGAGTAGCTACCATAGCGGAGAATACTTTAAAGCTAGCAAAGCACTCCGCACAGCCGTTCACAAGAAAGATCCACGCGCCATGTATCTCCTTGGGAAAATGTACCTTCTTGGCTATGGCATTATTAAGAATCCCAAGAAAGGCAGAGCGCTGCTCACCTTGTCAGCAAACCAAGGCTATGGTCCAGCCCAACTTTATCTCGCTCGAGAAAATCTCTATAACCACAAAAATATACCTGCTGCCTTAGAC
>CAYXLV010000112.1:0-6555 GCA_964465995.1 uncultured Coxiellaceae bacterium
GCACAATTGTCATGACTTTTATATATTACAAACGCTATATAAATTTTAATGTTCTCTTCGATTGGCTCTTCGGCTGGTTCTTGCTTAGGTTCTTCTATTTTTGGGGATCGAGCTTTCTTTTTCTTAATGGTTGGCATTGGTTCGGGTAGAGCTGTTTGAATTTCTTCTTTACTGTCTTCAATAGCCGGTGTTGCATTATTTTTAGAGAGTCCAAAAAGTCTCGCTCCTGTTTGGATGAGCTGGGTTGCTTTTGATGGTGAATTAGTTTGTTCGCTTTGACCAGATTGGTAGTCTTTAAGCATATTCCTGCTCTTTGTTTGAGCGTTTTCATAGAAGGTGGTTGCAGTGTTTTGTAAAGTGGAAGCCTTAGTTGTGACAGTCTCTTTAAGGATATCAAAACGACTTTTCTGATTTTGACTATTTTCTGGGGTATCATTACGGTCTTGATTCATGCCTGCACCTCGGAGTGTTTCCTTTGTCGATTAAGACAATCATACCAGCCAAATGTTAACAAAATCTTAACTCCATTTAACCAAAATATTACAATAATCGGCGGTGTCTATTTACCACTCAATATTTATCCATTTTTGCAGAGAGTTACTGCTTTTAGTGGGAGGGGATTATAAAGCAGCTGCGCCAAAACTACGTAGTATTTTTTTTAAAAGTCCAAAAAAACGAGCAAAAATGACCTTTTTTTAGTCATGTTGCGCAAATGTTGTTCTAGTTGCCTTTGTACACTTTTTATCACTGATTAAAGAATTGACAAAGCCAGTATTTTTAACAAACTTGCAAAGCAATAAGATAAACTTGCGGTTCGAGTTAAAATCATTTATCAATAGATGCTTTTATCAACCCACCACCTTAATAAGACAACAGCATGAGTCAATCTGATTACAAAAACACCTTAAACCTTCCTAAAACCGAATTCCCAATGAAAGCCAGCTTAGCGCAGCGTGAGCCAGAGACACTGCAGCATTGGGATAACATTCAGCTCTATCAACAGATTCGTGAACTGGGTAAAAATCGTCCTAAATTTATTCTGCATGATGGACCACCGTATGCGAACGGTGCGATTCATTTAGGCACAGCTCTGAATAAAACCCTAAAAGACATCGTGGTGAAATCAAAAGTATTAAGCGGTTTTGATGCACCGTATGTGCCAGGTTGGGATTGCCATGGTTTACCGATTGAATTAAAGGTCGAGAAAAAAGTCGGCAAGCCAGGTGTCAAGGTTGATGAAAAAGCATTTCGAGATGCTTGTCGTGAATTTGCGCATAGTCAAGTGGAGCTGCAAAAATCTGACTTTCGTCGTTTAGGTGTGTTGGGTGAGTGGGAAAACCCTTACCTCACCATGAACTTTTCTTATGAAGCTAACATCGTGCGTGCGTTAGCAAAAATTGTTGAAAACGGTCACTTAGTGCGTGGTCAAAAACCAGTGCATTGGTGCACCTCTTGTGGCTCTGCATTGGCAGAAGCTGAAGTGGAATACCGCGCTAAAGTATCGCCCGCGATTGATGTGGCGTTTGCAGCGGTTGATCCAAAGGCGATGTTAAGCACCTTTGGAGTCGATAAAAAAATCGACAACGTCATTATCCCGATCTGGACTACCACTCCCTGGACATTACCCGCCAACCAAGCCATTACCTTACATTCTGATTTAGAATACGCCTTAGTGCATTACGACATGGGTCATCAATCCATGCATATCGTCGTGGCAGCCGCGTTAGTTGCCGATGTAATGGAGCGTTATGGAGTTGATCATTACGAAGTGCTAGCGGAGATCAAAGGTAAAGCATTAGCCAGCTTAACTTGTCAGCATCCATTCTTAGATAGAAAAATCCCAATTGTTTTAGGTGAGCACGTCACTACCGAAGCAGGTACGGGTTGTGTGCACACAGCGCCGGCGCACGGTGTTGATGATTATTTAATGGGACAGCAATACGATTTACCCATGGATAATCCCGTTGATGCACGCAGTTGTTTTGTAAAAGACACGCCGCTGGTTGGTGAGTTACATGTCTTTAAAGCCAATGAACCGATTATGGTTGCTCTGGCGGATAGCGGACATTTATTGCATCAAGCAACCTTGCAACATAGTTATCCGCATTGTTGGCGTCATAAAACGCCATTGATTTTTCGCGCAACGCCGCAGTGGTTTATCAGCATGGATAAAGCGGGCTTGCGGCAAATGGCGATGGCTGCGATTGAAAAAGTGCAGTGGGTACCGGCTTGGGGACAAAACCGAATTACTAAAATGATTGAACAACGTCCGGATTGGTGTATTTCACGCCAGCGTACTTGGGGCACACCGATTGCGGTATTTATTCATAATGCAACGGGTGAGCTGCATCCCAATACGGTTGTGTTAATGGAACAAGCCGCGCAATTAATTGAGCAAGAAGGGGTTGATGCTTGGTTTCAATTAGATCCAAAAACCTTGCTAGGGGATGATGCCAATGATTATCACAAGGTGACGGATATTTTAGATGTTTGGTTTGAATCCGGCGTGTCGCATTACTGTGTGTTAGCGCATCGTGATGAGTTGTATGTGCCAGCGGAATTATATTTAGAAGGTTCTGATCAGCACCGTGGTTGGTTTCAATCATCGTTATTAACCAGTTTGGCGATTCGCGGTAGTGCGCCGTTTAAAGCAGTTTTAACCCATGGTTATGTGGTCGATGCTAAAGGTTTCAAAATGTCGAAATCCTTAGGCAATGTGATTGCACCGCCACAAGTGATTAATAAACTCGGTGCTGATATTTTACGGTTGTGGGTGTCGGCGGCTGACTATACTGGTGATATTAATTTTTCCGATGAAATTTTAAAGCGTGGTGCCGATGCTTATCGTCGGATTCGTAATACAGCGCGTTTTTTATTATCCAATCTCAATGATTTTGATCCGGAGCATGACGGTGTGGCTGATGATGAGTTGTTAGCGTTAGACCGTTGGGCCATTGTGACGACTAAGCAACTGCAATTAAAAATTATCGCCGCTTACGAGCGTTATAACTTTTCTGCGATTTATCATTTAATCCATAATTTCTGCACCGTTGAGTTAGGCAGTTTTTATTTGGATATTATTAAAGACCGTCAATACACCAGCGTTGCCAACGGTATTCCAAGACGTTCTGCGCAAACAGCAATGCATCATATTATTGAAGCATTGGTGCGTTGGATTGCGCCTGTGTTAAGTTTTACCGCGGATGAAATTTGGCAGCATATGCCAGGTCAGCGTGCAGACTCTGTTTTTCTAAGCACTTGGTATGAGGGTTTTCCAGCGGCGGCGGATAAGGTTGATGACGTTGAGTATTGGCAGTGGTTAATGCAGGTGCGTGATGAAGTGAATAAGGTGCTGGAAGCGAAACGACATGCCGGTGAAATTGGTTCGGCTTTGGATGCTGAAGTCTTTTTATATGGTGACAACTCTGTCAATGAAAAACTGCAAGCGTTAGGCAGTGAGTTGCGCTTTTTATTAATTACTTCCGCTGCCCAAAGTGTTGATGCACAACAGCGTGATGCGACGGCGCAAGCGACGGCGGTGAATGGATTGTGGGTGAGTGTGCAAGCATCAAAACATGCTAAATGTGCGCGTTGTTGGCAGCGTAGCCAGGATGTAGGTGCTAGCGCTGAACATCCGGATATTTGTGGGCGCTGTGTAGCGAATGTGGACGGAAGTGGTGAGGTGCGCAAGTTTGCGTAATAAAAATATGATGCAACATAAAAATAACGGTATAAAGCTGACCTTATGGTGGCTGTTATTAAGCTTGGGTCTTGTCGTCGTTGATCAAGTGACGAAGTTGCTGGTGGTGCGACATTTGCGTTTGTTAGAGCCGGTAAAAGTCTTGCCGTTTTTTAATTTAACCTTGCAGTTTAATGATGGTGCCGCGTTTAGTTTTTTGGGCAGTGCTGGCGGTTGGCAAGTTTATCTGTTAATGGCAGTGTCGTTGTTGGTGGCGATTGCATTGATAATTTGGTTGGTGCGCACGCCACGTGCTGATTGGTTAATGAGTTTAGCCTTGTCCTTAATTTTAGGGGGCGCTGTGGGTAATTTAATTGACCGAGTTCGTTTGGGTTATGTGATCGATTTCTGTGATTTTCATATTGGCACTTGGCATTTTTACACGTTTAACTTTGCCGACAGTGCGATTACTGTTGGTGCGGTGTTGTTAGTATTTAAATTATTATTTGGCAAGATGAGTGATAAATGAAAGTAGTATTAGCGAATCCAAGAGGTTTTTGTGCTGGGGTTGATCGGGCGATTGAAATTGTTGAGCGTGCTTTAGAATTATTGGGCCCGCCAATTTATGTGCGACATGAAGTAGTGCACAACCGTCCGGTGGTTGAAGGTTTAAAAGCGAAAGGTGCGATTTTTACTGATGATGTGAATGAAGTGCCTGTTGGCTCGACTTTAATTTTTAGTGCACACGGCGTTTCCCAAGCAGTGCGCGAGCTTGCGGCGGCAAGACAGTTAAAAGTATTTGATGCAACTTGTCCTTTGGTCACTAAAGTGCATATGGAAGTCGCGCGCGCGGCGCGGCAAGGGATGGAGTGTATCTTGATTGGGCACGCGGGACATCCTGAAGTGGAAGGCACGATGGGGCAATATGATCGTGCGGAAGGTGGAATTTATTTAATTGAAGCATTGGAAGATGTGGCAACTCTGGAGTTGGCTGATCCTGATCATTGTTTGTTGGTAACACAAACCACTTTATCTGTTGATGATACTAAGCAAATTATTGATGCGTTACAGCAGCGTTTTCCAAATTTGGCGCGACCTAAAAAAGAAGATATTTGTTATGCCACTCAAAAACGTCAAGATGCAGTAAAAGCATTGGCAGCGCAGTGTGATGTGATGATTGTTGTTGGATCGGAAACCAGTTCTAATTCAAATCGTTTGAAAGAGTTGGCTGAGCGTTTGGGTTGTCGGTCTTATTTAATTGATGATACCGCGATGATGCAACCAGCTTGGTTTGCAGATGTGGCTGTGGTTGGTGTGACAGCGGGTGCATCAGCGCCCGAATCATTGGTGCAAGCAGTTGTACAGCAATTGCGTGACTGGGGGGCGAGTGATGCTACGGAATTGCAAGGGCGTGAAGAAACCATCGTCTTCGCTTTACCAAAAGCATTGCGAGCCAGTGCAAAGGACAATTCCAGTGCGTGAGCAAACCTATGCGGTGCGGCTGGGTGATACCACTCAACACTTGGTGCGATATCAACATCAACATGAGCAACTGTTTTTATTGCGATTACATGGTAATGAGGTGGATGCGCAAACGGTTGGGCGTGATTGGGTGTTGCGGCAAGGTGGTGTTTTTTTGGATGTGGTGAGTTCGACGCGCGAAATTAATTTTGAGTTGGCAGGTGCGCACTTTCAATTTGATCCTAATCGCATTTTTCATGAAGACGGTATTAAAAATACTTTGCGTGATTATGAATGTGATTCTGCGTTGCCTGTTGTTGCAGAAGTGAATAAATTTGCGGCAGCGGTGGTGCAGCAGTGTCAATCACAAGCGTGTATCGTCGCTTTGCATAATAATCAAAATTATAATTTGCGGTATTATTTACCCGGTGGTGCGTGTGCAGATGCAGCATTGGATTGGTTTATGAATGAAACCATCAGTGCACATAATTTTGTGTTAGTGACGCAAGTGCAAGATTTTAAGGCTTTGAAAGAGCGTGGGGTGAATGTGGTATTGGAGCGAGTGGATGCGGCGTTGCCAACCGGTTCATTTTCAGAATATTGTTTTCAAAAGCGGATTCGTTATTTTAATATCGAAACCAAGTTTGGTGATGCGGCTTATCAAAAACAATTGTTAGACACTGTTGCTGCAGTGATTAAGTCATCCAGCACTGATTGATAGTGCCATTGCCGCTGATTGAGCGTTTGCCTTTATTATCGATGCTTAGTGTGCCACAGTTTTTATCGTAGGTGGCTTGTTTAGCTTGTGGGATAGCGCTAATGGTAAAGCGGCCGTCGGTGAGTTTGGATATTTTTAATTGGTAGCTGTGATCTTGAATAAAGTTATTCATATGTAAGACGCGAAGATTGGCGTTTTCATACGTGCCTTCAAGGCTAAAGTATTGTTCGAGTCGGTTAGCAAGATGGATTAAGGCGATTTCAGCGGTGTGGCGTTTGGCTTTGATAATATGGCGGGTGTAAAGTGGGTAACTCATCGTGCCGAGTATGCCAATAATGGCAAGAGTTACCATCAACTCTATTAAGCTAAATCCTTTTAACCGCTGCATCGAGTTATCCTTAACCTTGCTTTGAGTGACTGGGAATTCTTCGATATACTAGCACGTAAAAATGCAATTTGCTAAAGGATAAGCAATGGCTTTGCGCCCTATTCAATTACTGTTAACGTGTTTGTTACTTTGTTTTTTTGCTCTTCATAGCGTTGCCGATATCGTTGCTCCAAATAATTCTATTACTACTGCTGATACTACTTTTCCCCCAGGACCACAGCCGGTTGCGGTTAAAGTTGGTTTGTATATTGAAGATATTGTTGATATCAATATGGAAAATGATATTATGCAGTTTGAAGTGCGCTTAAC